>NZ_JANVFC010000011.1:150780-169098 GCF_025195005.1 Vibrio sp. NC2 | reverse complement strand
CGAGATACGAGATACGAGATACGAGATACGAGATACGAGATACGAGATACGAGATACGAGATACGAGATACGAGATATTTTTAAAAAATAGAGCAGAGCAGGCAAGTAAAAATGCCAAACATCGTGGTGCAATTTTTCAATTCGATAGAAACAAAAAAAGCCGAGCTAATGCTCGGCTTTTTGTATTAAGAATCTAGTATAGATTACTCAGCAGCTTCTTCAGCAACTGGGCGGTCTACAAGCTCAATGTAAGCCATTGGAGCTTTATCACCAGTACGGAAACCACATTTAAGAATGCGAGTGTAACCACCTTGGCGAGCCGCGAAACGCGGGCCTAGTTCATTAAATAGTTTTGCCACAACTTCGTTATCACGAGTGCGAGCAAATGCAAGACGACGGTTAGCAACACTGTCTGTCTTAGCTAGGGTAATCAATGGCTCAATTACGCGACGTAGTTCTTTTGCTTTAGGCACGGTAGTTTTAATAACTTCGTGACGAACAAGAGAGCTAGCCATGTTGCTGAACATCGCTTTGCGATGACTGCTGTTGCGGTTGAGTTGACGACCACTTTTACGATGGCGCATGACCTAATCCTTCTAACTTTTCGATTAATCTTCAGCGATTGACGCTGGTGGCCAGTTTTCTAGGCGCATGCCTAGAGAAAGACCACGTGAAGCAAGCACATCTTTAATCTCTGTAAGAGATTTCTTACCAAGGTTTGGCGTTTTAAGTAGCTCAACCTCAGTGCGCTGTACAAGATCACCGATGTAGTGAATCGCTTCTGCTTTCAAACAGTTAGCAGAGCGAACTGTTAGTTCAAGATCGTCTACAGGACGTAGTAGGATAGGATCGAATTCTGGCTTCTCTTCCTTCTCCTCAGGTACACGTACATCACGAAGATCTACGAACGCATCCAGTTGTTCAGCTAAAATAGTAGCTGCACGACGGATTGCTTCCTCAGGTTCTAGAGTACCGTTCGTTTCCATATCGATAACAAGCTTGTCTAAATCAGTACGTTGTTCTACACGTGCCGCTTCTACAGCATAGGCGATTTTATCAACCGGGCTGTAAGTAGCGTCAACTAATAGACGACCGATAGGACGCTCATCTTCTTCAGTATGGATACGAGCTGAAGCTGGAACGTAACCACGACCACGTTCTACTTTGATACGCATAGCGATCTCAGCATTGTCATCCGTTAGGTGACAAATTACGTGCTCAGGGTTAGCGATCTCTACATCACCATCGTGGGTGATGTCACCTGCAACAACAGGGCCTGAGCCTGATTTGTTCAGTGTAATAAACACTTCATCTTTGCCTTCAGCAACGCGTACAGCTAAACCTTTAAGGTTTAGAAGGATTTCCAGGATATCTTCCTGAACGCCTTCTTTAGTGCTGTATTCGTGTAGCACACCTTCAATTTCAACTTCTGTTACGGCACAACCCGGCATAGAAGATAGAAGAATGCGGCGAAGAGCATTACCTAGAGTGTGGCCGAAACCGCGCTCTAATGGCTCAAGAGTTACTTTCGCGTGTGTCGTATTGATCTGTTCAATGTCAACAAGACGCGGCTTAAGAAATTCTGTTACAGAACCCTGCATTGTGTCCTCTCTTTTTTTAACCTTACTTAGAGTAAAGTTCGACGATCAAGTGTTCATTGATGTCAGCTGATAGGTCAGAACGCTCAGGCATACGCTTGAATGTACCTTCCATTTTGCTAGCATCTACTTCAATCCAAGTTGGCTTTTCACGTTGTTCAGCAACTTCTAGAGCCGCTTTAATACGAGATTGCTGCTTAGCTTTCTCGCGGATAGAAACAACGTCGTTAGCCGCTACTTTGAAAGAAGGAACGTTTACAACTTTACCGTTAACTAGAACAGACTTGTGGCTAACTAGTTGACGAGATTCAGCACGAGTAGCGCCAAAGCCCATACGGTAAACTACGTTATCAAGACGACCTTCAAGAAGCTGAAGCAGGTTTGCACCTGTGTTGCCTTTAAGACGTGCAGCTTCTTTGTAGTAGTTGCGGAATTGTTTTTCTAGAACGCCGTAGATACGACGAACTTTTTGCTTCTCACGAAGCTGAACGCCATACTCAGATAGACGACCGCGACGAGCGCCGTGTACACCTGGTGCGTTATCAATTTTACACTTGGTATCGATCGCACGGACACCAGACTTAAGGAATAAGTCAGTACCTTCGCGACGGCTAAGCTTCAGCTTAGGACCCAAATATCTTGCCATGATCTTTCTCCAATATTCCTAGAAACGAAACTTAAACGCGACGTTTCTTAGGTGGACGACAACCGTTATGAGGGATTGGTGTCGCATCAACAATGTTAGTGATACGGAAACCAGCAGCGTTCAGTGCACGAACAGTAGATTCGCGACCTGGACCTGGACCCTTAACCATAACTTCCAAGTTCTTTAGGCCATATTCTTTAGCCATTTCACCACAACGCTCAGCTGCAACTTGTGCTGCGAACGGAGTAGATTTACGAGAACCACGGAAACCTGAACCACCTGCTGTAGCCCATGCAAGAGCGTTGCCTTGGCGGTCAGTGATAGTTACGATTGTGTTGTTGAAAGAAGCATGAATGTGCGCTACGCCATCAGCTACTTGCTTGCGTACGCGCTTACGCGCGCGAGTTGGTTGTTTTGCCATTGTACTCTACCTTATCCGACTATTTCTTGATCGGCTTGCGCGGACCCTTACGGGTGCGAGCGTTGGTTTTAGTACGCTGTCCACGTAGTGGTAGACTGCGACGATGACGAAGACCGCGGTAACAGCCAAGGTCCATAAGACGCTTGATGTTCATCGATACTTCACGACGTAGATCACCTTCTACAGTGTATTTAGCTACACCATCACGCAGTTGATCGATCTGCTCTTCAGTTAGTTCACTGATCTTAGCATCTTCAGCAATACCCACTTCAGCTAGAATAGCTTGAGAGCGAGTTTTACCAATACCGTAGATTGCAGTAAGTGCAATTACAGAATGCTTATGATCAGGAATGTTAATGCCGGCTATACGGGCCATTATTCACTCCTAAGGGGGTTCATAAAAGAATTATCCGCAGCAAAGCCCGTTATGGATACGCTGCGGCATACTACTTCTTTTGCACGCAAAAGGTAGGCCGAGGAATATACTCGACTCTACCTAGTATTTCAAGTAAAAATTTCTGCTGATTAGCCTTGGCGTTGCTTATGCTTTGGCTCACTGCAAATCACGCGAACGACACCGTTACGCTTGATAACTTTACAGTTACGGCAGATTTTTTTAACGGAAGCACGAACTTTCATTGCTAAACTCCGTAAATGGAATCGAAATAATTACTACCGAATTAACGGCCGTAACCTTTCAGATTCGCTTTCTTTAACACAGAATCATACTGTTGTGACATCAGATGAGTCTGTACCTGTGCCATGAAATCCATGATAACAACCACTACGATTAGTAGGGAAGTGCCGCCAAAGTAGAAACGAACGTTCCACGCGACCATCATGAACTCAGGAATCAGACATATAAAAGTAATGTATAGAGCGCCCGCAAGGGTTAGTCTAGTCATCACTTTATCGATATATTTCGCTGTCTGCTCACCTGGGCGGATACCGGGTACGAATGCACCAGACTTCTTCAAGTTATCAGCTGTTTCACGTGGGTTAAACACCAACGCTGTATAGAAGAAACAGAAGAAGATTATAGCTGCTGCATAAAGCATTACATACAAGGGTTGACCTGGGCTAAGAGCTAAAGACACGTCAGTTAACCAACCGAACGCGCTGCTTTCACCATTTTGACCAAACCACTGCGCTAATGTTCCTGGGAACAAAATAATACTTGATGCAAAAATCGCTGGTATAACACCTGCCATATTAATCTTAAGTGGCAAATGAGAACTTTGTGCTGCAAACACTTTACGACCTTGTTGACGCTTCGCATAGTTAACGACGATACGACGTTGACCACGCTCCATGAAAACCACGAAGTAAATTACAGCAAAAGACAATACCGCGATAAACAACAGAAGAAGCACATGCAATTCACCTTGACGCGCTTGCTCGATTGTTTGACCGATTGCAGAAGGCAATCCAGCAACAATACCTGCAAAAATCAGAATGGAAATACCATTACCGATTCCTCGCTCAGTGATTTGTTCACCTAACCACATCAAAAACATGGTACCAGTTACTAAACTCACGGTAGCAATAAGCGTAAACATGGTTTGGTTGATAACAACCAGATTGTCGACCATGTTTGGTAAGCCTGTTGCGATACCAATAGCTTGGAATGTTGCAAGTACAAGCGTGCCGTAGCGTGTATATTGGCTTATCTTACGACGGCCTGCTTCACCCTCTTTCTTGAGTTCCGCTAACGCTGGATGAACTACAGTTAGCAATTGGACTACGATCGATGCCGAAATGTACGGCATGATACCCAATGCTAATATAGATGCACGCTCAAGAGCACCACCGGAGAACATGTTAAACATTTCTACGATGGTACCTTTTTGCTGATCGAACAAATCGGCAAGTACAGCTGCGTCAATACCAGGGATCGGCACAAAAGAGCCGGCTCGGAATACTAAAAGTGCACCAATTACGAATAATAAGCGCGACTTTAGTTCACTTAAGCCGCTCTGAGCACTACGAAAATCTTTTCCTGGTTTCTTAGCCATCTGTACCTCGTTCCTCGAGATTATTCCTCGATTTTACCGCCTGCAGCTTCGATTGCAGCTTTAGCGCCTTTAGTCACGCGTAGACCTTTAACAGTCACAGCTTTGCTTAGGTCACCAGAAAGAACGATCTTAACAAACTCGATGTTCTTAGTGATAACGTTAGCAGCTTTAAGACTGTTAAGATCAACTACGTCACCTGTTACTTTCGCTAGCTCAGCTAGACGAACTTCAGCAGACACTAGGCTCTTACGAGAAGTGAAACCGAATTTAGGTAGACGTTGTTTTAGAGGCATTTGACCGCCTTCAAAACCTGGACGAACAGAGCCGCCAGAACGTGACTTTTGACCTTTGTGACCGCGGCCACCTGTTTTACCAAGGCCAGAACCGATACCACGACCTACACGCTTCTTAGAAGGTTTAGAGCCAGCAGCCGGTGATAGAGTATTCAAACGCATTCTGATTACTCCTCAATCTTAACCATGTAGTAAACCTTGTTGATCATACCGCGTACGCACGGTGTATCTTCAAGTTCTACTGTATGGTTGATGCGACGAAGACCTAGACCTTTAAGGCACGCTTTGTGCTTAGGTAGGCGACCAATTGAGCTTTTAGTTTGAGTTACTTTAATAGTTGCCATCGTGTTCTTACTCCGAAATAGATTCAACAGTTAGACCACGTTTAGCAGCAACCATTTCTGGTGACTTAACGTCTACTAGAGCACCAATCGTTGCGCGAACAACGTTGATTGGGTTCGTTGAACCGTATGCTTTAGAAAGTACGTTATGTACGCCTGCAACTTCAAGTACGGCACGCATTGCACCACCGGCAATAACACCTGTACCTTCAGCAGCTGGCTGCATGTAAACTTTAGAGCCCGAATGACGACCTTTCACCGGGTGGTGAAGAGTGCCTTCGTTAAGCGCAACAGTAACCATGTTACGACGCGCTTTTTCCATTGCTTTTTGAATCGCAGCAGGTACTTCACGAGCTTTGCCGTAACCGAAACCTACGCGACCATTACCGTCACCAACTACTGTTAGTGCAGTAAAGCTCATGATTCGACCACCTTTAACCGTCTTAGATACACGGTTAACAGCGATCAGCTTTTCTTGCAAATCATTAGCTTGTTGTTGTTCTTTAGCCATCTTCCAACCCTACCTTAGAATTTCAGACCAGCTTCGCGAGCAGAATCTGCTAGCGCCGCTACTCGACCGTGGTATTGGAAACCAGAACGATCAAATGCAACTGTAGCTACGCCTTTTTCAAGAGCGCGCTCAGCAACAGCTTTACCAACTGCTTTAGCTGCATCAACGTTACTAGTGTTCTTAACTTGCTCACGGATCGCTTTTTCTACAGTAGAAGCAGCTGCGATAACCTCAGAGCCGTTTGCCGAGATAACTTGAGCGTAAACATGGCGAGGAGTACGGTGTACTACCAAGCGAGTTGCGCCAAGTTCTGCAATCTTACGACGTGCACGTGTAGCACGACGGATGCGAGATGCTTTCTTATCCATAGTGATACCTTACTTCTTCTTAGCTTCTTTAGTACGCACATTTTCATCTGCGTAACGAACACCTTTACCTTTATAAGGTTCAGGAGCACGGTAAGAACGAATGTCAGCCGCAACTTGACCTACTACTTGCTTATCGCAACCAGTAATAATGATCTCAGTTTGGCTAGGGCACTCAGCTTTAATACCTTCAGGTAGAGCGTGCTCTACTGGGTGAGAAAAGCCTAGTGTTAGACCTACAGAGTTGCCTTTGATAGCAGCACGGTAACCAACACCTTTAAGAGTTAACTTCTTAACGAAGCCCTGAGTAACACCCACAACCATGTTATTAACTAGAGCGCGAGCTGTACCAGCCTGTGCCCATGCGTTAGTAACACCTTCTTTCGGACCGAAAGTTAGGTTGTTTTCTTCCTGTGCAATAACTACGGCGCTGTTAAGAACGCGAGTAAGCTCACCTTTGCTACCTTTTACAGTAACTTCTTGGCCGTTTAGTTTCACCTCTACGCCAGCTGGAATAGCGACAGGTGCTTTAGCAACACGAGACATAATCTACTCCTTAAGCTACGTAACAGATGATTTCACCGCCAAGACCTGCTTTGCGAGCAGCACGGTCAGACATCAGACCCTTGGAAGTAGAAACAACTGCAATACCAAGACCACCCATCACTGTAGGTAAAGAGTCTTTATTTTTATAAACTCTTAAACCAGGACGTGATACGCGCTTGATTTGCTCGATTACAGGTTTAGCTTGGAAGTACTTAAGAGTAACTTCTAGCTCAGGTTTTACTTCGCTGTCAACAGCGAAGTCTACGATGTAACCTTCAGCTTTAAGTAATGCAGCAATTGCAACTTTAAGCTTTGAAGAAGGCATTTTTACAGCAACTTTATTTGCTGCCTGACCGTTACGAACTCGGGTCAGCATATCCGAAATCGGATCTTGCATGCTCATAAGATTTACTCCAAATGATTAAGTGGCAATTACCAGCTAGCCTTACGAAGACCCGGAATCTCGCCTTTCATGCAAGCTTCACGAACCTTAATGCGGCTTAGACCGAATTTACGTAGGTAACCGTGTGGACGACCAGTTTGGTTGCAACGGTTGCGCTGACGTGATGCACTTGAATCACGTGGAAGAGATTGCAGTTTAAGAACCGCATTCCAACGATCTTCTTCAGATGCGTTTACATCGCTAATGATAACTTTTAGCGCAGAACGCTTTTCAGCGAACTTAACTACTAGTTTTGCACGTTTAGCTTCACGTGCTTTCATTGATTGTTTAGCCATAACAGTAACCCTACCCTTACTTACGGAATGGGAAGTTAAAGGCAGCCAGCAGAGCTCGGCCTTCCTCATCGGATCCCGCAGATGTCGTGATAGTAATATCAAGACCGCGGACGCGATCGACTTTATCGTAGTCGATTTCCGGAAAGATGATTTGCTCGCGAACGCCCATGCTGTAGTTACCGCGTCCGTCAAAAGACTTAGCGCTAACACCACGGAAATCACGTACACGTGGAAGTGCGATAGAGATTAAACGCTCTAAAAATTCCCACATGCGCTCACCACGCAAGGTTACTTTACAACCAATTGGGTAGCCTTCACGAATTTTGAAACCAGCTACAGATTTACGCGCTTTCGTGATAAGTGGCTTTTGACCAGAGATCGTTGCCATATCAGATGCTGCGTTTTCTAGCAGTTTCTTATCGTTGATTGCTTCACCAACGCCCATGTTTAGGGTGATTTTCTCAATCCTAGGGACTTGCATGACGCTTGTGTAGCTGAACTCTTTGGTAAGCTCAGCGACTACAGACGACTTGTAGTAATCATGCAGTTTCGCCATAGTAGAACTCCAAATTACTTCTAATTAGTTAGAAACAGTTTCGCCGTTAGATTTGAAGAAACGAACTTTCTTGCCATCTTCGATACGGAAACCGATACGGTCTGCTTTACCAGTAGCCGCGTTAAAGACTGCAACGTTAGAAGCATCAATAGCTGCTTCTTGTTCAACGATGCCACCTTGTTGACCTAGAGCCGGAACCGGCTTTTGGTGTTTTTTAACAAGATTGATGCCTTCAACAACAACTTTACCAGTTGTCAGAACCTTAGTTACTTTACCTTTCTTGCCTTTATCTTTACCAGCAAGAATGATTACTTCGTCGTTACGACGGATTTTAGCTGCCATGTTGCCGCTCCTTACAGAACTTCAGGTGCAAGTGATACAATCTTCATGAATTTCGCGTTACGAAGTTCACGAGTCACAGGACCAAAGATACGTGTGCCGACTGGTTGCTCAGTAGTGTCATTTAACAATACAC
Organism: Vibrio sp. NC2; assembly: GCF_025195005.1. Lineage (NCBI taxonomy): Bacteria > Pseudomonadati > Pseudomonadota > Gammaproteobacteria > Vibrionales > Vibrionaceae > Vibrio > Vibrio sp. NC2. The sequence goes on along the minus strand of NZ_JANVFC010000011.1, from coordinate 160,593 downwards.
AAGCATTACTGTCGAAGCGAATGACAGAACCGTCTGGGCGACGAACGCCTTTACGGGTGCGCACTACTACCGCCTTCAGAACATCACCTTTCTTTACTTTACCGCGAGGAATCGCTTCCTTCACTGTAACCTTGATGACGTCACCGATATGTGCATAACGGCGGTGAGAGCCACCCAGAACCTTAATACACATTACCTTGCGCGCGCCAGAGTTATCTGCTGCGTCAAGTGTACTTTGCATCTGGATCATTGTTAGTGCTCCGCTAAATATTAAAACTAGACCCTCTCGGGTCGGGCTGCCTCTTTAAAAGGGACGCGAATTGTACCACCCTTTTTTTAAATTGGGTAGACAAAAAACAAGCGGCTCCAAAAAATAATTTGGAGCCGCTTATAAGTTATAGAATTACAAAGATTAAATCTTCGCTTTTTCTAGAACTTTAACCAATGTCCAAGACTTAGTCTTAGACAGAGGACGACACTCAGCGATTTCAACTTTGTCGCCTAGGCCACAAGTGTTGTCTTCGTCGTGTGCGTGTACTTTAGTCGTGCGTTTGATGAACTTACCGTAAATTGGGTGTTTTACAGTACGCTCAATAGCAACAACGATAGACTTGTCCATCTTGTCACTTACTACACGGCCTTGCTGGATGCGGTTAGTTTCGCTCATTATGCGCCTGCCTTTTCAGTCAAAACAGTTTTCACACGTGCGATGTCACGGCGTACAGCTTTTAGAGTATGAGTTTGCTGAAGTTGACCAGTTGCAGCTTGCATGCGCAAGTTGAACTGTTCACGTAGCAAATTCAATAGCTCAGCGTTAAGCTCTTCAACGTTCTTTTCGCGTAGATCTTGTGCTTTCATCACATCACCTGCTTAGTTACAAAAGTAGTTTTAACAGGCAGTTTACGCGCCGCTAGGCGGAACGCTTCACGTGCCAACTCTTCAGGTACGCCATTCATCTCGTACATAACTTTGCCTGGTTGGATTTGAGCAACCCAGTACGCAACTGAACCTTTACCTTTACCTTGACGAACTTCAAGAGGCTTTTCAGTAATTGGTTTGTCTGGGAAAACACGGATCCAGATTTGACCTTGACGCTTAATGTGACGTGTCATAGCACGACGTGCCGCTTCGATTTGACGTGCAGTCAGACGACCACGGCCAACAGCTTTAAGACCGAATTCGCCGAAGCTTACTTCAGTACCTTTAGCTAGACCACGGTTACGACCAGTCATAACCTTGCGGAACTTAGTACGTTTTGGTTGTAGCATCGTTCGACTCCTTACTTACGGCCTTTACGCTGCTTCTTAGGCTTATCGCCTTTTGGCTCTACTGCGTTAGCAGCTGGCATACCGCCTAGAATCTCACCTTTGAAGATCCAAACTTTAATGCCGATCACACCGTATTGAGTGTGAGCCGAAGAAGTTGCGTAATCAATGTCTGCACGTAGAGTGTGTAGAGGCACACGGCCTTCACGGTACCACTCTGAACGTGCGATTTCAGCACCGCCAAGACGGCCGCCTACTTGTACTTTGATGCCTTTAGCGCCTAGACGCATAGCATTTTGTACCGCACGCTTCATTGCACGACGGAACATAACACGACGCTCTAGTTGAGACGCGATGCTATCAGCTACAAGCTGACCATCTAGCTCAGGCTTACGTACTTCAGCGATGTTAATTTGCGCTGGTACACCTGCGATTTTAGCTACAGCTGCGCGTAGCTTCTCTACGTCTTCACCTTTCTTACCGATAACAACGCCAGGACGAGCTGTGTGAATAGTCACACGGATGCTCTTCGCTGGACGCTCGATAACGATACGAGATAATGATGCTTTTTGTAGTTCCTTGGTAAGGAACTGACGTACCTTGAAGTCGCCGTCTAGGTTGTCAGCGAATTCGTTGGTATTAGCAAACCATGTAGCATTCCAAGGCTTGACGATGCCAAGACGAATACCATTAGGATGTACTTTCTGACCCATTGCTTACTCTCCTAGTCTTTAGCGATCTGCTACAACAATAGTGATGTGGCTTGAACGCTTCAAGATACGATCCGCACGGCCTTTAGCACGAGGCATAATACGCTTCATGATAGGGCCCTCATCTACGAAGATTTTAGCGACATTTAGATCGTCGATATCTGCACCTTCGTTATGTTCCGCGTTAGCGATAGCTGACTCAAGAACTTTCTTAACTAAAACAGCAGCTTTTTTGTTGCTGAAAGTTAGAATTTCTAGAGCCTGGTCTACCGACTTACCGCGAATTTGGTCTGCAACTAAGCGAGCTTTCTGTGGAGAAATACGAGCAAAGTTATGTTTAGCTAAAGCTTCCATCATCTACTCCTTATTTCTTCTTAGCTTTCTTATCTGCAGCATGACCGCGATAAGTACGAGTTGGTGCAAATTCGCCTAGTTTGTGACCGATCATTTCTTCGGTAACGAAAACAGGGACGTGCTGACGACCATTATGGACAGCGATGGTCAAACCAATCATTGTTGGGATGATCATTGAGCGACGGGACCAAGTCTTAATAGGCTTTTTGTCTCCGCTTTCCACCGCTTTCTCTACCTTCTTCAGCAAGTGTAGGTCAATAAAAGGACCTTTCTTGAGAGAACGTGGCATGGCGATTCCTCTTTATAAATTATTTAGTGCGACGACGTACGATGTACTTGTCAGTGCGCTTATTCTTACGAGTCTTGAAGCCCTTAGTAGGAACGCCCCAAGGAGATACTGGGTGACGACCACCAGATGTGCGGCCTTCACCACCACCATGTGGGTGATCCACCGGGTTCATTACTACACCACGTACGGTTGGACGTACGCCGCGCCAGCGTGAAGCACCAGCTTTACCAAGTTCACGTAGCATATGCTCAGAGTTACCAACTTCACCGATCGTTGCACGACCTTCAGAAAGTACTTTGCGCATTTCACCAGAACGTAGACGGATAGTTACGTATGCACCATCGCGAGCGATGATTTGAGCATAAGCACCAGCCGAACGAGCTAGTTGTGCACCTTTACCAGGCTTAAGTTCAACACAGTGTACAGTAGAACCTACTGGGATGTTGCGCATCGGCAGAGTGTTACCTGCTTTGATTGCAGCATCTACGCCAGATTGAATCTGGTCGCCTGCGTTAACACCTTTAGGTGCAATGATGTAACGACGCTCACCGTCTGCGTACAGAACTAGAGCGATGTTAGCACTACGGTTTGGATCGTATTCTAGACGCTCAACTTTCGCTGGGATGCCATCTTTAGTACGTTTGAAGTCAATCAGACGGTAATGGTGTTTATGACCACCACCGATGTGACGTACTGTAATACGACCGTTGTTGTTACGACCACCGTTCTTAGAGTTTTTCTCTAAAAGTGGTGCGTATGGCTTACCCTTGTGCAGGTCAGCGTTAACAACTTTAACGACGTGACGACGACCAGGGGAAGTCGGCTTACATTTAACAATAGCCATTTTTACTACTCCTGTTATTCCGCGCCGCCAACGAAGTCAAGATCTTGACCTTCTTTCAAAGTAACGTAGGCTTTCTTAACGTCTGAACGACGGCCTTCACGCATACCTTGACGTTTGGTCTTACCCTTTAATACAAGAGTATTTACAGACTTAACTTCAACTTCAAATAGCTTTTCTACAGCTGCTTTGATCTCTTTCTTAGTTGCATCTTTAGCTACTTTGAAAACGATAGTGTTCGCTTTCTCAGCTGCCATAGTTGCTTTTTCAGAGATGTGCGGAGCACGTAGAACTTTTAAGATACGCTCTTCAGTGATCATGCTAGCATCTCCTCAACTTGCTTAACTGCGTCAGCAGTCATCAGAACCTTGTCGAAAGCGATTAGTGATACTGGATCAACACCAGCAACATCACGTGCATCTACTTTGTATAGGTTACGAGCAGCTAAGAATAGATTTTCATCTACTTCGCCAGTCACAATCAGAACGTCGTTTAGCTCAAGCTCTTTAAGCTTAGCTACAAGTTCTTTTGTTTTTGGTGCTTCTACAGAGAAGTTATCAACAACGATTAGACGCTCTTGACGAATCAACTCAGACAGAATGCTCTTCATAGCACCGCGGTACATTTTTTTGTTTACTTTTTGGCTGTGATCTTGTGGTTTCGCAGCAAAAGTAACACCACCTGTACGCCAGATTGGGCTACGAATTGTACCAGCACGTGCACGGCCAGTACCTTTTTGGCGCCATGGCTTAGCACCGCCGCCTGATACTTCAGAACGAGTCTTTTGAGCACGAGTACCTTGACGAGCACCTGCTGCATATGCAACAACTACTTGGTGTACTAGAGCTTCGTTAAAGTCACGTCCGAAAGTAGTCTCGGAAACAGTTAGTGCATCAGCACCTTTAACCATCAATTCCATTACTTACTCCTAGACGTTATGCTTTAACAGCAGGTTTTACGATCACGTTACCGCCTGTTGAGCCTGGTACTGCACCTTTAATAAGGAGTAGATTGCGCTCAGCGTCAACACGTACGATCTCTAGGTTTTGAGTCGTTACACGCTCAGCTCCCATGTGACCTGCCATTTTCTTGCCTTTAAACACGCGGCCTGGAGTTTGACATTGGCCAATTGAACCCGGTGCGCGGTGAGACAAAGAGTTACCGTGAGTCATATCTTGAGTAGAGAAATTCCAACGCTTGATAGCGCCTTGGAAGCCTTTACCTTTAGATGTACCAGTAACGTCTACTTTTTTAATTTCGTTGAAAAGTTCTACGTTTAGCTCAGCGCCAACTTCAAACTCTTCGCCGTTTTCTAAACGGAATTCCCAAAGACCGCGACCTGCTTCTACACCCGCTTTCGCGAAGTGACCAGCTTCAGGTTTAGTTACACGGTTAGCTTTCTTAGCACCAGTAGTTACTTGGATTGCTGCGTAGCCGTCTGTCTCAAGAGTTTTAACTTGAGAAATACGGTTCGCTTCAACCTCAACAACAGTTACTGGGATAGAAACGCCTTCTTCAGTAAATACGCGGGTCATACCCACTTTACGTCCGACTAGACCAATCATTATTCTTATCTCCCTTAACCTAGGCTGATTTGAACATCAACGCCAGCTGCAAGATCAAGACGCATTAGAGCATCAACAGTTTTATCTGTTGGCTCAACGATGTCGATCAAACGCTTGTGAGTACGAATTTCGTACTGGTCACGTGCATCTTTGTTGACGTGTGGAGAGGTAAGAACAGTGAAACGCTCTTTACGAGTAGGAAGTGGAATAGGACCACGAACCTGTGCGCCAGTACGTTTTGCTGTTTCAACGATTTCCGCAGTTGAAGCATCGATTAGCTTGTAATCAAACGCTTTAAGGCGGATACGAATACGTTGGTTCTGCATGAGACAGAGCTCCAATTATTAAAAATTACACAAACAATATCGCCACTCAAGCTCGAAAGAACGAGAGAATGCCGATTGATTTATGTGAAACCGTAGCATCCAAAATCAGGACGCATTGTCAGTTAACTTTTGAAGTAAACACGAAGTTTACTATTTTTATTAACCGCGAACATAAGCTGAGTATACATTACTAGGTAAGACCTACTCCTCAGTGCTCATTGGTTCACAAACCGGCGTTAGCCAGTGCGATGCATTATACAGATCACGTTTTAGTATGCAAGTAGTGTTGGGAAAATAATCGGAATATATTAAAAAGGGACTTGAGGAGATATGGAGTATTGCGCGGGAAAGGAATGTTTCTCTATAAATAATAAAAGGGAAGCCGAGGCTTCCCTTTTCAGATGCGTGCTCTTCTAATGAAGAGTGTGCAAAAATCTAAATGCTATTAAGCGAAGATTTTAGCTACAACACCAGCACCAACTGTACGGCCACCTTCGCGGATTGCGAAACGTAGACCTTCGTCCATTGCGATTGGAGCGATTAGCTCAACAGTCATTTGAACGTTGTCACCTGGCATTACCATTTCTACGCCTTCTGGTAGAGTGATGTCGCCTGTTACGTCAGTTGTACGGAAGTAGAACTGTGGACGGTAACCCTTGAAGAAAGGAGTGTGACGGCCGCCTTCGTCTTTAGAAAGTACGTATACTTCAGACTCAAACTTAGTGTGTGGGTTGATTGAACCTTTAGCAGAAAGTACTTGGCCACGTTCAACGTCATCACGCTTAGTACCACGTAGAAGTGCACCAACGTTCTCACCTGCACGACCTTCGTCAAGCAGTTTACGGAACATTTCAACACCAGTACAAGTAGTAAGAGTAGTTTCTTTGATACCAACGATTTCTACTTCGTCACCTACACGTAGGATACCGCGCTCGATACGACCAGTAACTACTGTACCACGACCTTGGATTGAGAATACATCTTCAATAGGAAGTAGGAACGGTAGATCAACAGCACGCTCTGGAAGTGGAATGTAAGAATCTAGTGCTTCTGCAAGCTCAACGATCTTGTCTTCCCACTGCTTTTCGCCGTTTAGAGCGCCAAGTGCAGAACCTTGAATTACTGGAAGGTCGTCTCCTGGGTACTCGTACTCAGAAAGAAGTTCACGTACTTCCATTTCTACTAGCTCAAGTAGCTCTTCGTCATCAACCATGTCACATTTGTTCATGAATACGATGATGTAAGGGATACCAACTTGACGACCAAGTAGGATGTGCTCACGTGTTTGTGGCATAGGGCCATCTGTAGCAGCAACAACTAGGATACCGCCGTCCATTTGAGCAGCACCAGTGATCATGTTTTTAACATAATCGGCGTGTCCAGGACAGTCTACGTGTGCGTAGTGACGTTCAGGAGTATCGTACTCAACGTGAGAAGTTGCGATTGTGATACCGCGCTCGCGCTCTTCTGGAGCGTTATCGATAGATGCGAAATCTTTAGCAACACCGCCGTACACTTTTGCAAGTGTAGTACAGATAGCAGCAGTTAGAGTTGTTTTACCGTGGTCAACGTGGCCGATAGTACCAACGTTTACGTGCGGTTTCGTACGTTCAAATTTTTCTTTAGACACAATCGTGTTCCTTCCTAGTTATGATTCGCCACGTTCATTATTGAGCGAGACGCGCCAGAAATTGCTATTTTATGCGCCAACTCTCGTTAGCGCAATATTTGGACGCATTGATCTTTCAAAAAATGAAAAAAATGCGTCCCTTTTGTTTAACCACGCTCTGCAATGATTGCTTTTGCAACATTGTTAGGCACTTCAGCGTACTCACTAAACTCCATAGAGTAAGAAGCACGGCCTTGTGTCGCAGAACGTAAATCAGTTGCGTAACCGAACATGACAGACAACGGAACTTGTGCACGAATTATCTTCAGGCCAGCTGTCCCCTCGTCCATACCTTCGATGATGCCGCGACGACGGTTAATATCGCCAACAACGTCACCCATCCAGTCTTCTGGAGTAGTTACTTCAACTTTCATCATAGGCTCAAGCAGAACCGGTTGCGCTTCAAGTGCACCCGATCTGAAAGCCATAGAGGCAGCGATTGTAAACGCCATCTCACTTGAATCTACTTCATGGTAAGAACCATCATATAGTGTAGCTTTGATATCCAAAACTGGATAGCCAGCAAGTACACCATTGTTCATCTGCTCTTCAACGCCTTTAGCGACTGAAGCGATAAACTCTTTAGGTACGATACCGTTGGCAATTTCATCAACGAAGACAAAGCCTTCGCCAGCTTCTGATGGTTCAAGTTTTAGCCACACGTGACCGTACTGACCTTTACCACCATGCTCACGGATAAATTTGCCTTCCGCTTTCGCAGTACCGCGAATCGTTTCACGATAAGCTACTTGCGGGTTACCAACGTTGCAGTTGACGTTAAATTCACGCTTCATACGGTCAACGATGATATCTAAGTGTAGTTCGCCCATACCAGAAATCAGTGTCTGGCCAGTTTCCGCATCCATATCAACGCGGAATGATGGGTCTTCTGCTGCTAGTTTACCTAGAGCGATAGTCATTTTATCTTGATCAGCTTGAGAGCGAGGCTCTACAACGATCTGAATAACTGGATCTGGGAATTCCATACGCTCAAGAACGATTTTATGGTTCTGATCACATAGAGTTTCACCAGTAGTAACATCTTTAAGGCCGATAATGGCTGCGATGTCACCTGCTCGTACTTCTTTTACTTCTTCACGTTTGTTTGAGTGCATTTGAACAATGCGCCCTAAACGTTCACGTTGTTTCTTCACAGAGTTGTAAGCTGTTTTACCACTTTCAACAACTCCAGAGTAAACACGGATGAAAGTTAAAGTACCAACAAATGGGTCTGTTGCAATTTTAAATGCTAGCGCTGAGAACGGTTCTTTGTCGTCCGCGTGACGTTCAATTTCATTCTCGTCGTCATCAATACCTTTAATTGCCGGTACATCGACTGGAGAAGGAAGGAAGTCAACCACTGCATCTAGAACAGCTTGTACACCTTTGTTTTTGAATGCACTACCACAAGTGGCAAGTACGATTTCATTATTAAGTGTACGAATACGAAGACCTTGCTTGATTTCAGCTTCTGTTAATTCACCTTCTTCAAGGTACTTATCCATCAGCTCTTCATTTGCTTCTGCAGCAGCTTCAACAAGTTCGGTACGATATTCTTCAGCCATTTCTTGCATGTCTGCAGGAATATCTTCGTACGTGAAAGTCATGCCTTGGTCAGCTTCGTTCCAGTTGATTGCCTTCATCTTGAGAAGATCGACAACACCTTGGAAGTTTTCTTCAGCACCAATGTTCAGTTGAATTGGAACAGGAGTTGCGCCTAGGCGGTCCTTGATCTGTTCAACTACGCGCAAGAAATCTGCGCCTGTACGGTCCATTTTGTTAACGAAAACCATACGTGGAACTTGGTACTTATCAGCTTGACGCCATACTGTCTCTGACTGAGGTTCAACACCAGACGAGCCACAGAACACAACAACTGCACCATCAAGTACACGCAGAGAACGTTCAACTTCGATTGTGAAGTCAACGTGTCCAGGAGTGTCGATGATGTTGATACGGTGGTCCGAGAACTGAGCTTCCATACCACGCCAAAACGTAGTGGTTGCTGCTGAAGTGATCGTAATACCGCGCTCTTGCTCTTGCTCCATCCAATCCATGGTTGCTGCACCATCGTGAACTTCGCCGATTTTGTGAGAAAGACCGGTATAGAACAGAATACGTTCACTTGTGGTTGTTTTACCTGCATCTACGTGAGCAACGATACCGATATTACGGTATTGCTCTATAGGAGTTTTACGAGCCACGGTTGAATCCTCTTATTAGAGACTTAGGGACTATTGCTATGTCTAGATTATGCGTTAAAAGCGATGCTTCGCTAAAAAGTGCTTGCCCTAGAAATAGCAATAGTTCCTAGCATAAGCATAGGAACTAAAGAAGTGCTGCAAGGAACCTTGCAGCACTAAAAAGGTATTACCAGCGGTAATGTGCGAACGCTTTGTTTGCGTCAGCCATGCGGTGAACGTCTTCACGTTTCTTAACCGCAGTACCTTTGTTCTCAGACGCGTCTAGCATTTCAGCAGCTAGGCGTTGAGCCATAGATTTTTCACCACGCTTACGCGCAGCTTCAACTACCCAACGCATAGCAAGAGCGTTACGGCGAACCGGACGAACTTCTACAGGTACTTGGTAAGTTGAACCACCCACACGGCGAGATTTAACTTCTACCGCTGGGCGAACATTTTCAAGAGCTTCTTCAAATACAGCTAAGTGATCTTTACCAGATTTCTCAGCCATAGTTTCTAGTGCAGTGTAAACAATCTTCTCTGCAGTAGATTTTTTTCCGTCAACCATAAGGATGTTAACGAATTTTGCCAGCAGTTCAGATTTGAACTTA
>NZ_JANVFC010000011.1:5655-150238 GCF_025195005.1 Vibrio sp. NC2 | reverse complement strand
ACTTGAAAGTAAGCTTGATGAAAAATCTAGCCCTATTACACATAGTGTAAATAGGGACGCAAAATTCTATTCAGCAGTGGGATGTGTGTCAAGAAATATACAGATCTTTTTTAGCCGTCTAGAGCTCAGGATGGTATTTTTTTAACCATACTGACAAAACGCAGCTACCAAGTTACTGATTTGTCGTTCAAAACCGTTAGTTTGACGAATCCGTCGAAGTCCACTTGTTCCAGAGTGCTTGAAGCAAGTTGTTGTAAACCTCGGCTATCGAGATCTGTTTTTAATACCGACACATGTTCAACGGTTGAGATTTGATTGAATAACTCATGATTTGGAAGGCAAACATACACCGCATCTTCAACCAAAAGGATGTGATCCTTTTGTTGCGAGTACGCCAATGCAAGCTTGAGTTTGTCTACTGATTTTACAATATGAAGCATAACGTTCCCTAGAAAGTCAGTATTTTTTGGCTCTGAGCTAACTTCTGCGTCAACTCATTCACTTCTAGCGCAGTCACATCGATCAGTAAGTTATCGGTCGAAAGACCAAACTGATTGAGGCTATGTTGACACACGTAAACCTGCTCGATGTCGTAGAGGTCCATAAGCTTGAATGCAGAAATATAGTCACGTGATAGGGATTCATCAGGCTGTTGAGCCTTGAGAAGCTGTGTAACGCCATTACCGACAAAGAACACGGTAATGTCTTCACTATAGGCTGAAGCCGCTAGCAGTGCGTCTAGCCCTTCTCTGCCCGCTGCCGTCGTATGAGGAAAAGTGTTAAATACAAAAGCCAATTTACTCAAAACTGTACAACCCTATCTTGCGTCAAAAGTGCTTCAGATAAGCTCCCTAACCCAGCTTGGGTAAACCCAGCCGCCAAGTTAGATGCACTCAATTGATGTTGCGTTGCTTCATCCGTGCTGATCACTCCGCGTCTAAGCGCAGCAGCAACACACGTTTCAAGGCTAACATTGTGCTCATCCGCCAGTTTTTGCCAAGCGGAAGCCAGGTCGAATTCATCATTAGCAGGTACGGTAAGGTCAGAGCCATTACTGACGCCATCTTGATAGAAGAATACACTGTGAAGTTTGTGGCCCTGATTAATAAGAGCCACTGCAAACTGGTAAGCACTTCTTGCCGACTGTGAACCGTAGACAGGTCCATTAACTAAAAGTGTATAGCTTAACAACCCTCTTCATCCTCTGTTTTACGTTGTCGGATGTATAGGTATACGGTGTGCTTAGAGATGTTCAATCGCTCAGCAACACGGTTAATTGCGTCTTTAATATCGAAAATACCTTTGTCGTAAAGCTCCATCACGATTTGACGGTTCTTAGTATTGTTCGATACTGATTTGTCGGCATTGATTTCTTCAATGGTGCGTTCAACCGTCTGGTCGACAAGCTCTTCCACATCACTCGCAAAGTTTACTGATGATGCTGCTTCGTCCGCATCTTGCGTAGGCATGAAAGATTGCAGTACTTGTGAGAATGGCGCATCTAAGTTTACGTTAATACACAACAAACCAATCACTCGGTCTTCACCATTGCGGATAGCAACCGTGATCGACTTCATCAATACTCCGCCTTTAGCGCGAGTAAAGTATGAACGTGAGAAGTTACGTTTAGAACCTTCAATATCTTTCAGCATCTTCAATGCGAGATCGGTGATCGGCGAACCAACCTGACGACCTGTATTTTCGCCGTTGGCAATTTTAATCGCAGAAGTATTGAGGTCTTCTAAAGAGTGTAAAACGATTTCACAAAACGGACCGATAAGACTCGCAATACCGTCAACCACGGCCTCATAAGATCTTAGAATGATTTTATCGTGTTCACTGAATGGCATAACGTGGACTGATTCCATTTCAAGTAACACATCTGCATTGACTGTTTCTGTAGTAGTCACTTATTCCTTACCTTCGTGTGAAAAATCAACAAATTTATGTAAGTTTATCAGAAAATTTTAATTGCACACCTAGCTAACATTGCAACTAGTGATTTAGAACAAGTTTAAAAATCAAATACTCACCTTCAAATCATAAAAAAAGCCTAACTCAGAGTTAGGCTTTTTATTCAATCAACGTATTTTAGAATAAAACTTTTAGCTGATATTACTGAGCAGGAGCCGCTTCAGCGTTATCAATTTTTAGTAGTTCAACTTCGAATACTAGCGTTGAGTTAGCAGGGATAGTCGGTGTGTCTTGCTCACCGTATGCTAGCTCTGGCGGGATAACGAACTTGTACTTAGAACCAACTTGCATCAGTTGTACGCCTTCAGTCCAACCTGGGATTACGCGGTTTAGTGGGAATGTTGCTGGTTCGCCACGATCGTAAGAGCTGTCGAACTGAGTACCGTCTGTTAGCGTACCTTTGTAGTGTACTTGAACGGTATCAGTGTCTTTTGGAGAAGCACCTTCACCAGCCGTCATTACTTGGTAAAGTAGACCAGATTCAGTTTGCTTAACGCCTTCAGTTTTAGCGAACTCAGCACGGAAATCATCACCGGCTTTCTTCACTTCTGCAGATTTTTCTGCCGCTTGTGCTTGCATTGTTTCAGCAACACGCTTGTCTAGAGCTTCTAGAGCTGCACGAGTTTCTTCTTCGTTAAGTGCTGTTTTCTCTGCGAATACGTCTTCGATACCTTGAAGAACCATATCTTTGTCTAGGTTAATGCCTAGCTCGCTTGGCTTATCAATGCTTGTGCTTAGGTAGTTCGCGAAAGATACACCGATTGCGTATGCCGCTTTGTCATCTTCTGTTTTAAAGTTTACTGCTGCAACTTTAGCTTCTTCTACCTGTGGAGCTTCTGCCTTTGGTTCTTCTTTCTGACAACCAACTGCTAGCATAACCGTTGCGGCAAGCAGTGATACTTTTAAAACTGATTTCATTGAATTCTCCAATTAATGGCCAAGCCATTGGTTATTGTGCACAAATCTAATGATTAGATTGGTGTGAATACGTTAGTTATAACAATATACTAGTCATATGTCTTTCGACACAAACCGGATTATTAGATGTGATGCGAATATTTTTCCACTCATTGCTATGTACGATTGTCATCACCTTGTTAAATGGTTGCTTTTTCTTTCAAGATGATGAGCAACGTTGGGAAATTGAACCCAATGGTGCCACCAGCTTTGCCCTAAGCAGAGATGGACGCTTCGCCCTGCTCTACTCTCAGCAAAAACAACTGTTACTCTGGGACCTCGTCCAAGATAAAGAACTCGCTCAGCTCGGCCCACAAGATCAATCAGAAAACCAAGTATCGCGTATCCGCATCTCTGACAACGGCCGCTTTGCGATTACCGCCAGCCAGATGAATTTCGCCGTTTGGGACTTATCTTGGACTCAAGCTGAAGGGCTTTGGTCTATTTCCGATGGCTTAATTCGCGATGTCGACATATCCAGTAATGGTGAAAAAGTCTTACTTGGCCTGTCTAATGGCAAAGCTATCTATGTGGACTTAGTCACCGGACGCCGTCTTGAGTTCCTTGCTCACCGAGAAAAAGTTAATTCCGTCTCCCTCTCTTCTAATGGCCACTACGCATTATCAGGCGGCAACGACTACAAAGCTTATCTTTGGGATACCGAATCAGGCTTGGTGTTACGTACCTTCGAGCATGAACAAAGAGTAGTACGAGTTGCACTCCAACGGGATGGAGAATTGGCTTTTACTTCCGATGGCGGCAACCAAGCGATGATCTGGAATTTGGAAACAGGTGAACCTCAAGCGCAATTGCAGAGCTGGTCTCGACAGCTGATATTCTCGAGTGCTCGCTTTTCTGACGACGGCAGTATGTTGGTGACGGGTACGCCATCAAGCCAAGTGAGTGTGTGGAATACTCAAGATGGAAAACGCATTTCTCGTCACGATGCCGAGCCATTAAAAGATGCTCGCCCTCCCCGTGCGGTAGTGTATGATGCAGCCTTTGATGAAAAGAACCGTGTGATATCGGGCACCTCTGCGGGCATCGCCCAAGCTTGGAATGTGGATTAAGAACGATGACAGAAAAGCGAATTGAACAACTAGAAAGCCGCGTGAATGACCTAGAATGTCAGTTGGCTTTCCAAGAACAGACCATTGAAGAACTCAATGAAGCGCTTAGCCAACAACAGATGTTGATCACGAGAATGCAAGATCAAATGAAGTTCGTAGTGGGTAAAGTGAAAAATATGGATGGCTCAAACCTCGCTGATGCATCAGAAGAGACGCCACCTCCACACTATTAAGCGCCGTTCAAAATGACGAATTGATTCTAGTGACGTGTATCGCTAGAAATCTGCAAACTAAAAGGGCGACAGATACTCATCTGCCGCCCTTTTGTTTATTTCACCTGAGTGAATAAGCTAAAGCCAATTAAGCCAATACAATCTTAGTCATCGGCATAAATCTTCACTTCCACGCAGCCGTTCGTATCAACACTCGCACGATACATCCCTGAACTGTTCATACCGAAGTGAATATCACCTTGGCCATCAATAGCAATCAAGCCACCTTCTCCGCCCATGGTTTTCAATTCACCTTGAATGATAGTTTCACAAGCCGTGTGCACATCTTCTTTGAGATAACGCATTCGTGCTGCTACATCACTGGCAACCATTTTACGTAGAAAGAACTCGCCCATTCCTGTCGTTGATACGGCCACGTTGCCATTTTCAGCAACAGTGCCTGCACCGATGATTGGAGAATCTCCCACACGACCGTATTTTTTATTGGTTACGCCACCGGTACTGGTTGCTGCCGCTAAGTTACCGGCTTGGTCTAATGCGACAGCGCCAACCGTGCCGTACTTTTTATCATCTGGGTATTTTTGAGCTTGTTGCTCATCGTATTTGGCTTCAGACAAAGCAAAGATACCTTTCTCTTTCATCGACTGAAGTTGGTCATAACGACGCTCAGTAAAGAAGTAATCTTGCTCGGTGAAGATATACTCATGCTCAAACGCAAACCTCTCTGCGCCTTCACCAATCAACAGCACATGATCGCTTTTAAGCATCACATCACGCGCAAGCTCAATGGGGTTTTTGATATGGCGGACACCGGCAATAGCACCCGCATCCATTTCGCGACCGTGCATCACAGAAGCATCCATCTCAACAAATTCATCATGAGTTAAAACAGAGCCTTTACCGGCATTAAAATGCGGGCTGTCTTCCATCACCTTGACTGACGCAACCACTGCATCCAACGCATCGCCACCCGATAGCAAAACTTGATAGCCAGCCAAAACCGACTTCTCCAAAGCCTCGGTAATACCCGTTTTTAATTCATCGCTCATTTGCTCTCGCAAGATAGTTCCTGCACCACCATGAATGGCAATTGAAAAAGGCTGTGACATGCAAACTCTCCACTGACGTCGTCTTATAATGTTGTGCTATCAATACCACATCCATGGTTTGATGTCTGATAGCGAAAACCAAACTTTTTACGAATGCTTAGATTTGCGGATGCTTAGATTTGCGGGTGTTTAGATTTACGGATACTTAGTTCGCTAGATTAAAAGTCAGCTCAAAAAGCGAGACTCCAAAACGAAGAAAGCCTCCACAAGGGAGGCTTTCAATATTCTTAAACTAAACCGTTAATTCGGTATTAGTGAGAACCACAGCTACCGCCGCCGCAGCAGCCGTCTTTTTTCTCTTCAGCGTGGTCATGGCCTTCGCCACCACAACAACCGCCTTCGTGGTCATGATCATGGTCGTGACCGTGGCTACCACAGCCGCCTTCTTGGTGTACGTGACCGTGTTGAACTTCTTCTTCAGTCGCTTCACGAACGGCTACAACTTCAACGTCAAACGTTAGAGTTTGGCCAGCTAGCATGTGGTTACCATCAACAACAACTTCGTCGCCATCTACTTCAGTCACTTCAACTGGGATTGGACCTTGGTCAGTATCCGCTAGGAAACGCATGCCAACTTCGATTTGCTCAACACCTTGGAATACGTCTGCAGGAACACGTTGAACTAAGTCATCGTTGTGCTCGCCGTAAGCGTCTTCTGGAGTAACCGTTGCTGAGAACTTGTCGCCAGCTACTTTGCCTTCAAGCTCTTTTTCAAGACCTGTAATTAGGTTGTTGTGACCGTGAAGGTAATCTAGTGGAGCTTCTGCAGTTGATTGGTCAACTACTACGCCATCTTCAAGTTTCACTTGATATGCAACACTAACTACTACGTTCTTTTCAATTTTCATGAGAGCTCCAAGGAGGTTTGGACTAAGCTCGAACAGTTGAGCTTAGGAAAAATTCTGTACCGGGATATTATGGGGATCAATTAACGAAACTCAATCATTCTGGCTTAAAAATACCGATCATTTCTTGATTCGCGTGTTCAGATTTCTCTACAGTTTTCGGTTTGCGCTGCTCTGTGAAGTCACAATCGACGCATTCCACCAGCTCGATGTTATTTTCAACCCACCAGCGGAGTGTGTCTTGAGTCTTGCAGCTTGGGCAGCTCGCCCCTGCGATAAAGCGTTTTTTCTGTTTCACGTTCATATCCTTTACTACTCTGGATTCGCAGTTCTTCCCACATGCTCTATTCGAGACTAAGCAGAGACCGCGTTTATTATTAGATTGGTTCTTTAAGTTACAGTTTTTAAGAGCAACTACAGAGCTAAGCTCAAGCGATTAACTCTAACTTCTAAGCTCTAAGCTCTAAGCTCTAAGCTCTAAGCTCTAAGCTCAGGCTATTGCCAATAGTTTCTAGATTGGTGATCATTTTCCATCTCATGTCCAAAGATCTCTTCAAGCTCTTTACGAGCTTCTTTCGCTCTCTGAGCTAACTCGGCATCTTCGCTATGCTGAGGAAGCAACTCTTTGAGCATACCATTATCCAATTTCCTAAAATGTGCTTCTGCTCGCTTCGCTTTATATGGATGCATACCAAGTTCAGTCAATGTTTGACGACCTAAATCGAGAGCCCCAAGGAAAGTTTCACGAGAATAGTTGCTTACACCATGATTAAGTAATTGATACGCTTCAACACGGCTTCGAGCACGCGCTAAGATCTTCAACTGCGGGAAATGCTGCTTACACAAATCCACGGTTTTCATGATTTCGTCCGGAGAGTCGGTACACAGCACAATGGCTTCGGCCTTATCCGCTCCCGCAGCTCGTAATAGTTCAAGGTGAGTTGAGTCACCGTAGAATACCTTGTAGCCGAATTTTCTAAGGATATGGATTTGGCTGGCATCACTTTCAAGGACGGTGATGCGAATCTTGTTGGCATACATTAGACGTCCAATGATCTGACCAAAACGGCCAAAGCCCGCAATAATCACTCGAGGGCTGCGATCAACCACATCCGAAGACATCGCGCTTTCACTGATTTGATTGAGTTGACGAGCAAAGAAGCGATCTTGCAGCTTAAGCATCAATGGCGTGGTTACCATAGAAAGGCTCACAACAACCAGTAAGAACGACACTTGGTCGCCGCTTAAGATGCCTTGTGCACTCGCCGCGGTAAAAATAACGAAAGCGAATTCACCACCTTGGCTGAGAATCATCGCCATACGGCTGCGCGCTTTAGTTTGAGTACCGAAGATACGAGCCAGCGCATACAGCACTAGGCCCTTCAATACGACTAGAGACGACACCGCGATCAATATTGCGAATGGACTTTCTGCCAGTAAACCTAGATTTACCGCCATACCCACCGAGATAAAGAACAGACCAAGCAGTAACCCTTTGAATGGGTCTATGGCGATTTCAAGCTCATGTCGATATTCACTTTCAGCCAGAAGTACGCCCGCTAAGAAAGTACCCAGTGCCATCGACAAACCAATCTGCTGCATGATGACGGCAATACCAATCACTAATAACAGCGCCGCGACCGTGAACAACTCACGTACGCCACTCATGACTACGTATCGGAACAGTGGTCTCAATAAGAAGTGACCACCGACAAGCAAGCCAATGACACCACCTAGCATCCACAGCATGTCAGCCCAACTGCCGCCCGTATTACCCGCAAGTAGAGGCAACATCGCTAGCATTGGAATAACGGCAATATCTTGGAAAAGTAGTACTGCAAAGCCTGACTGCCCCGCTTCTTTACCGCCGAGCTCCCTCTCTTCAATAACACGTAAGGCAATGGCTGTCGAAGACAGCGCTAAACCCATACCTATTACGAGGCTGGTTTGCCAAGTTAATCCGAACAAACAGGCGATGGCGGTAATAATCAGAGTGGTGATCAGCACTTGCGCGCCACCGAGTCCGAGAATAGGCGCCCTCATCTGCCACAGTTTTTTAGGGTTAAGCTCTAAGCCAATCAAGAAAAGCAGCAGCACCACCCCAAATTCGGAGAAGTGTAGAATCGCCTCTACATCACTGATTAAACCAAGCCCCCACGGGCCAATCGCCACGCCAGCTAATAGATAGCCGAGTACTGAACCTAAGCCAGCTCGCTGCGCGATAGGAACCGCAACCACAGCAGCCGCTAAAAATATAACGCTACTTTGTAGAAAATCATTAGTCAGAGCCATCATTCGCTCCTATATCTTGTAGCGGGTCTCGCAACCAATTTCGATACGCTTCTGCGTGTTGGTAAAGCGTCATATCCGAAACATTTCTCGCCCAGTGTAAAACTAAGGGGGATATCCAGTGCATCTGACACAAAGCAGCGGTTAGCTCGAATGGTTGCAAGATCTCTTGTAATGGATATTTATTATAGCCTGCGGCGCCAAACGCCTCTTCTTTACCACCGGTAGTAATAACGCTGCGCCAGTGTTTGCCTTTAAGCGCACTCTGCTCACCGAATGCAAATCCTTTTCCTAACACACGATCAAACCACTCCTTCAATAACGAAGGACAGGAATACATAAACAGAGGATGCTGGAACACAATCACATCGTACTCTAGGAGTAAATCATGCTCATAAGGCACATCGATAAAGAAGTCTGGGTAGATGGCGTAGAGATCGTGAATTTTGACATGACCGAGCGACTCGACCTTTTTAACCATCATTTGATTAGCAATAGAGGTGTGCGGCTCTGGGTGTGCGTAGATTATTAACACCTTTGGCACGGCTTTGTCTGTCGAGGGAGTATTACTCATTCCTTTGAAACATTCCTTTGAGGGCTAAACGGTGGCAAGGCCACAAGAATTTAAGCAAAAGTTATTAATATGTTATTGGCATCATAACGCAAATTGCATTGTGATCGACTTTTATCTGGTTTCAGCCTACTATGCAGGCGTCTGTTCACCTCTAATTTCTATGCTATTTCAATTATGATTACTTTCTCTGATATTCAATTGCTCCGCGGTGGTAAGCCACTCCTCGACCAAGCATCTGCGACTTTTCATCCTGGCGACAAGATCGGTTTGGTTGGTAAAAACGGCTGTGGTAAATCTACGCTATTCGCCCTAATCAAGGACGAACTGTCTATTGATGCTGGCTCATTCAGTAAACCAGCTCATTGGGAAATGGCTTGGGTTGCTCAAGAAACACCAGCATTAGAAAGAACAGCCATTGAATACGTGATTGATGGCGACCGTGAATACCGTGGCCTTGAAGATCAACTAGAGAAAGCGGAACAAGCCGACAACGGCACATTAGTCGCAGAGATCCACGGCAAGATTGAAACCATTGGTGGTTACAGCATCAAAGCACGTGCTGCCGAGTTATTGGATGGCCTAGGCTTTCGCCAAGAGCAAATGACATGGAACCTAACCCAGTTCTCGGGTGGTTGGCGTATGCGTTTGAACTTAGCGCAAGCCCTTCTATGTCGCAGTGACTTACTGCTACTCGATGAGCCTACCAACCACTTGGATTTAGACGCAGTAATGTGGCTAGAGCGCTGGTTACAAAACTACCCAGGCACACTCGTTCTTATCTCGCACGATAGAGACTTCTTAGATCCTATCGTCAACCGCATCGTGCATGTTGAAAACCAGCAGCTCAATGAATACACCGGTAACTACTCATCGTTTGAAACCCAACGAGCGCAAAAGTTAATCCTGCAGCAGGCAATGTTCCAAAAGCAGCAGAAACAAATGTCTCACATGCAGAGCTACATTGACCGTTTTCGCTACAAAGCATCAAAGGCTCGCCAAGCGCAAAGCCGTATTAAAGCACTAGAGAAAATGGAACAAGTGCTGCCCGCTCAGTTTGATAACCCATTCAGTTTTGAATTTAGAGAGCCGGACGCGCTACCAAATCCAATCATGATGATGGATGAAGTATCGGCAGGTTACGACGACAACCTGATTCTAGAAAAGATTCGCCTTAACCTTGTTCCGGGTAGCCGTATCGGTCTGCTTGGTCGAAACGGTGCGGGTAAGTCGACACTAATCAAGCTGCTTTCAGGCGAACTGAAACAGCAAGGTGGTGAGCTGAGCTATTCGCAAGGCGTTAAGATGGGTTACTTCGCTCAGCATCAATTAGAGACGCTGCATCCAGAAGAAACGCCACTGCAACACATGATGCAGATTGCGCCTAAACACACAGAACAACAACTGCGTGATTATCTAGGCAGCTTTGGCTTCCAAGGTGAAAAAGCACTCGATAAAGTCGCGCCATTTTCGGGTGGCGAAAAAGCGCGCTTGGTATTAGCGCTACTGGTATGGCAAAAACCAAACCTGTTGCTACTCGATGAACCAACCAACCACTTGGATCTCGACATGCGTCAGGCGTTGACCTTCGCCCTACAGACATTTGAAGGCGCGATGGTTATCGTATCGCACGACCGTTACCTACTTCGTGCGACTACTGATGATTTATACCTTGTGCACGACCGTCAAGTTGCACCGTTTGATGGTGATCTAAGCGATTACTACAAGTGGCTAACCGAACAACAGAAAGTTGAGCGCAAAGAAGCACAAGCATTGGCACCAGCAAAAGACGGCGCCAACAGTGCAGCAGCGAAAAAAGAGCAGAAACGTAAAGAAGCAGAGTTCCGTAAACTGACGGCACCACTTCGTAAAAAGCTGACTCAATTTGAAAAGCAGATGGATAAGTTAACGCTATCTCTCGAAGAAGCTGAGCAAGAATTATCCGACACTTCACTGTATGAAGCTGAAAATAAGGCTAAACTGAATAAAGTACTCGCTCTCCAAGCGAGCAGTAAGTCACAGCTAGAAGAAGTTGAAATGGATTGGATGTCCACTCAAGAAGAGCTTGAGCAGATGGAACAGGATATGGATAGCTTATGAGCCCAGAGCACGCCCCAATATCACTAACACTGGAACGACTATGGCAATTTAGCCTTCAGTATTACAGTGTGCGCGGTGTAAAGGATGCGTGCCTAGCTTTGCAAAACCAGTTCCACGGCAACGTCAATCTACTGCTGCTTCTCAAATGGCTTGATGAGCAGCAATTGTCTTTTGCCGAAGAAGAGTGGCACAAGGTACAACAGTGCTTAAGCCGCTCTGAAACCCTGCTTCATAGCTATCGAGAGCTGCGTAAGCATCTCAAACCTCAAGTCGTCGATTCCCTCTACCGTGAAGCGCTCCAATTTGAACTGCAGTTAGAGAAGCAACAGCAATCTGATCTCGTCGACTGCATTAATTCTCTTCAGCTTACGGCTAACCAACAATCACCACTCGCTTTTCAATACTGTCGCTTATTAGGGGCTGAAAACCTCTACGACGCTTTTTCTGAACCAGCACCTCAACCCTAACGCGTTTCCTTTCTCTTATCTTCAATCAAGATCCAAGCTTACCTTGGTAGTATCGCTCTTCGTTTTCACACGGGAGTGGCGCGCATGACTGGCAATATGTTTGAAGCTCAATCTCGACAATATTCAACTAGTTACCTACGCCTTGTTTTTGTAGCCCGTATCAGTGAAACCCTTGCGCTTATACCGAGAATCAACCAAGCTCAAATAAAAACGTGGGCGTTTCGCTAAAAGCTCAACACTTTATCAAAGCCCATAAAAGAAGCATGGACTGTTTTTATGACAATATTTACCGCAGCCGCTGGCCTATCGAATCCGCACTTACAAACCTTGGTGCCACGATTTATTAGAAAGCAGGCATTGTTTGCCCCTCAATGGCAAACCTTAGAAACACCCGACGGTGACTTTCTCGATCTTGCTTGGAGCGAATCACCAGAGGGTGACACCTCAAGTAATGATGCTCGAAGTAACAAGCCGATATTCGTTCTATTCCATGGCTTAGAGGGAAGCTTTGAGAGCCCTTATGCCAACGGACTGATGAATGCCTTTGCTAAAGATGGTTGGCTATCAGTGATGATGCACTTTAGAGGTTGCAGCGGAAAACCAAATCGCTTGGCTCGCGCTTATCATTCTGGTGAAGTCGAAGATGCGCGCTTTTTCCTAAGACATCTACACGCCCAGTTTCCCAATAACCCTAAGGTAGCGGTTGGTATCTCTTTGGGCGGTAACATGCTGGCGAACTATTTGGCTGAATACGCGGACGACCCATTGCTGTCGGCGGCGACGATTGTCTCTGCACCTTTTGATCTGGCTTGTTGCTCTAGTCGTATTGAGCGAGGTTTCTCTAAGCTCTATAAAAAGTACCTGCTCAACTCTCTCAAATCGAATGCCTTGAAAAAGATTAAGCTGCTGCAAGAAAAGCTCGGTATCACCGCCGAAACCATTAAGAAGATAGACAAGCTGTATGAGTTTGATGAACGGATTACTGCGCCTCTGCACGGGTTCAAGAATGCTCAGGACTACTATGCTCAGTGCTCAGCACTTCCTAAACTTAATAAGATTAAGCTACCGACTCAGATCATCCATGCCAAAGACGATCCGTTTATGACAGACGACGTAATTCCAAAGTTCGTGTTACCTGACAACATCGACTATCGCCTGTTTCAAAAAGGCGGCCATGTGGGGTTCATTACCGGTAGCACGCTCAAACCAAGGTTTTGGTTAGAAGAAGCATTACCTGCTTACTATGAAAGTATCCAAGATTCGGCATAATGGCCGAGCCTTTTTTAAGGACTGAGTAGTAGACGTCACTAAACACAGTAATCAACACATCAATAAACCTATTTATGAACATAAAAGAGAGAAGTATTTATGATCATCCCATGGCAAGACATTGCGCCAGAAACACTGGAAAACCTCATTAAAGAATTCGTGCTGCGTGAAGGCACAGACTACGGCGACGTAGAGGTTTCACTGCAAAACAAGATTGATCAAGTGAAACATCAATTAGCCTCAAAGGAAGTCAGCATCGTGTTTTCTGAGCTGCATGAAACCGTTGATATTCAAGTCACAAAACGCTTCTAGGCTGCGCTCATAAAGGAGCCGTGTTATAGTGGTAAACGATTGCTAACAAGTAAGTTACTCAAAAGACAAGGGTTGTCATGTCCGCTAAACATCCAATTATTGCGGTGACGGGTTCATCAGGAGCCGGCACCACCACTACCTCAGAAGCCTTCCGAAAAATGTTCAATATGATGGACGTGAAGGCCGCTTGGGTTGAAGGGGATAGTTTCCATCGCTTCACTCGACCAGAGATGGATGTCGAGATCCGTAAGGCTCGCGAGCAAGGTAAGCACATCAGCTACTTTGGTCCACAAGCCAACGATTTTGGCGCATTAGAAGAGTTCTTCCGTCAATACGGTAATGAAGGTACCGGTAAAGTCCGTAGCTATCTACATACCTTCGATGAAGCCGTGCCTTACAATCAAATGCCGGGCACCTTTACGCCATGGCAAGAGATCCCCGAAAATTCCGATGTGATGTTCTACGAAGGTCTTCATGGTGGCGTGGTAGATGGCGACATCAATGTCTCACAGCACGTCGACTTGCTGATCGGCATGGTGCCAATCGTCAACCTTGAGTGGATCCAAAAATTCGTTCGTGACACACGCGATCGTGGCCACTCACGCGAAGCAGTAATGGATTCCATTGTTCGCTCAATGGATGATTACCTTAATTACATCACCCCACAATTTTCGCGTACTCACATCAACTTCCAGCGTGTCCCAACCGTAGATACATCGAACCCACTTAACGCTAAAGGGATTCCAAGTTTAGACGAAAGCTTCGTGGTTATACGTTTGCGTGGCATCAAAAACGTCGATTTCCCCTACCTTCTGGCTATGATAGATGGCTCATTTATGTCACGCCACAACACGCTTGTGGTGCCAGGCGGCAAGATGAGTTTTGCTATGGAGCTCATTGTAAGGCCCATCCTACAACAGCTCATCGAAACCGGAAAAATAGGTTAACAAGACGCCATTCTGGTTGATTACTTTTCATACCGTGATCATGTGCACAATTTTGCGTAAAAAATCGTAGCTTGGTCACGATTAAAATCAAGAAATAGTACCTGAAAAAGGATACTATTCTTAAACGAAACACAAGATAGCTTGCAGCGCTCAACGAGTGCTCTTATCCTACAAGTCAATCCAGGCTTAGCTAAAATACGGAAAGCGGCAAGCATACCCTGCAGAGGAAGTAAGATATTATGGTTCTAGGTAAACCCCAAACCGATCCAACATTAGAGTGGTTCCTTTCACACTGTCATATTCATAAGTACCCTTCAAAAAGTACTTTGATTCATGCTGGTGAAAAGGCAGAAACCTTGTACTACATCGTTAAAGGTTCTGTGGCAGTTCTTATCAAAGACGAAGAAGGTAAGGAAATGATTCTTTCTTACCTAAACCAAGGTGACTTCATTGGTGAACTTGGCCTCTTCGAAGAAGACCAAGAGCGTACTGCATGGGTTCGTGCAAAATCTCCTTGTGAAGTAGCTGAAATTTCTTTCAAGAAATTCCGTCAACTTATCCAAGTGAACCCAGATATCCTAATGCGCCTTTCAGCGCAAATGGCAAATCGTCTACAAGTAACTAGCCAAAAGGTTGGTGACTTAGCGTTCCTTGACGTAACAGGTCGTATCGCTCAAACGCTACTTAACCTAGCGAAACAGCCAGATGCAATGACTCACCCTGACGGCATGCAAATCAAGATCACTCGTCAAGAGATTGGCCAGATTGTTGGTTGTTCTCGTGAGACAGTAGGTCGTATCTTGAAGATGCTAGAAGAGCAGAACCTAATTTCTGCACACGGTAAAACTATCGTGGTATACGGCACTCGTTAATCTCGATTAACTGAGCCAAAAATTTGAAAGCCACCAAATGCAAATTTGGTGGCTTTTTTGTTTTCTAAAGATCTAGAGAGCAGATGCGAGATACGAGAAGAACTCACTGAATCCTATTTGTAAACTTCCTCGAAGCGAAGCGTACTCGCATCTTTAGGGTAAAGCCCGTGCTCATATCTTTCTTTAACCGTTGGTGCTCTCAAAGATCTTGTCAGCCGATGCTGCAACAAATCCTGTATAAAGCTCACCATTCGCCATCGCATAACGCTTAGCGAACTCGTAGAAGCCACCAGGAATCACCTCGTTGCCTTCAACAAATGAAACTGGGACTTTGTCTGCCATTGTAGATGATTGCTCTAATAAGACCTCTGGAGAGCCTTTAACCTGACCGCCAGATGCATTGATAGTGAAACCTGAATCACTCAAATAGTCATTCACAGTCTGTACTTCATCGAACTCATTAAGCTGGTTCACACTCACCGTAAAGTGGTTTGCACCGTAACCATGAGCCGCTAACCAAGACGCGTATTCACTCTCTTTTGCTAGCACTTGGAAATCTGCGAAGTTCAAATCCCAAAGACGACCACCAAACAAGAATTCATGACCTTGAAGCTTACTTGCGTCAACTTGCTCAACCAACTTAGCAACGATCTGTTGCAGGTCACTTGAACACTCTTCTACCTTCAACTCACTAATGAACACTTTCGGTTGGTTTGGGTCTGGGTGCTCGTAGTGCTTAGCCACTAACTTCTTGCTCTCAAACAAGTAGTCGCCACAAGCCTTGTAGCCTAATTCAAGGAAAGGCTTAGCCAATGTTTCAATACCTAGCGGTGCAACATTGAAAGTTCGCAGTGCAATATGATCATTAATCAGGGCTTCGTCTTCTTTCAGCAGATGATGAACTTTCTCAGCCGATGGGCAAAGCCTGTGAATGTAATCGTCCCATAGTGATTTAAAGAGTAGATCGGGCGTCATGGTGACTCCTTGTCAGAGGTTCTAGCAAGCTAGTAATTTGGATTAGAGAGGGAGAGGCTGGACACAGAGTCAGCAGCCATCAGCCTGTGACATACTTGTTCTATTATTATCTACCGCCCAATCTAGGTGTCGGACGTGATGGAAAAAGGAAGCGATAACACCACTTCCTTATTACACAATTAACCAATGAATCTGTTATTCATGAACCTAGAGCTCATAAGCTTGTGATTCATCAAGCTATAGCTTAAAAGCCAAAACTACAGCTCAATACCTGGGCTAAACGTAGCTGGCAGTTGAGTCTCACCACCTTCCATTGACGCCATTGGGTAAGCACAGTAGTCAGCCGCGTAGTAAGCACTTGGACGCAGGTTACCTGAAGCACCAGGACCACCAAATGGTGCATCACCACTTGCGCCTGTTAGCTGGCGGTTACGGTTAACAATGCCCGCTCGGATATGGTCAACGAAGTATTCCCACTCTGAATCGTCTGTTGAAACTAAGCCTGCAGACAAACCAAAACGTGTGTCATTAGCCAGTTCAACCGCTTGCTCTAGTGACTGGTAACGAACCACTTGCAGTAATGGACCGAAATACTCTTCATCTGGCAGTTCAGCAATGTTGGTTGCATCAATAATGCCCGGAGAAACAAACGCCGCTTCACCCGCTTTTGCTTCGACTAGGCTTACACCACCTAGCGATTGCAGATTAGCTTGCGCGTCCAGAATGAACTTAGCCGCAGCTTCAGAGATTTGTGGGCCCATGAAGGGTGCTGGCTCAGCGAATGGCTGATCAACACGAATCTTCAAGGTAGCCGCAACGAGCTTATCAAGCAGCTGATCTCCCTTGTCTCCTACTGGTACATACAAGCGACGTGCACATGTACAACGTTGGCCCGCACTGATGAAGGCCGACTGGATAATGGTATAAACCGTCGCGTCAGCATCACCAAATTGGTCAGTGATCACCATAGGGTTGTTGCCGCCCATCTCTAGCGCCAACATCTTGCCCGGTTGACCTGCGAACTGACGGTGAAGGATATGACCGGTATTAGCACTGCCCGTGAATAGCACGCCATCAAGGCCTTTAGCATCCGCCAGTGCGATACCAGTTTCTTTAGCGCCTTGCACTAAGTTAATCACGCCAGCTGGAAGGCCTGCTTCTTGCCACAGTTTCATCGCAAACTCACCCGTCCAAGGTGTCTGCTCTGACGGCTTAAATACCACTGTATTACCCGATAGTAGAGCTGGAACAATATGACCGTTAGGTAGGTGACCAGGGAAGTTGTAAGGACCAAATACCGCCATTACGCCTAATGGGCGATGACGCAGTACGATTTGGTTGCCTGCGGCTTCACGTGAAGCTTCACCCGTACGTTCGTGGTAAGCACGAATAGAGATAGCAATTTTACCCGCCATCGCGCCCGCTTCAGTGCGAGTTTCCCAAATCGGTTTACCCGTCTCTTTTGCAATAATCTGTGCAATTTCTTCGCTGTTCTCTTTTATCTTCTCAGCAAAGTTCAACACGATCGCTTCACGCTCTGCAAAGCTCAATTTTTTCCAAACTAAGAAAGCGTCACGCGCTGCTACTACTGCAGATTCAACCTGTGCTGGTGTTGCACTATCGCCTTGCCACACGACTTCATTATTGTATGGGCTTACTGATGTCATGGCGTCGCCTTGACCTGCCACCCACTGTCCTGCTATCCACTGAGTCATACTTCTATCCTTAAAATCTTCGACAGATAATCGCCGCTCTTATTGAGCCAACATGCGAACGAATTCGCCTTCTTTTACTTCAAGAGCGCTTGCTACTTCAGATGATAAAATCACTGTGTCGCTAGCTTGGTCATACGCGCCTTTCGCGGCTACTGCGCGGAAGTTCTCAAACGAGGTATTACCAATGAGGAAGTCTTTAGAGCTTGAATGCTCTGCAATTGTCACTTGAGCTCGAATCGCATGACGCACTGATTCGATATTTCTTAGATCACACTCAACCGTTGGGCCCCCATCAAAGATGTCGACATAACCACGGTTGGTGAAACCTTCACGTTCCAACAACTTAAGTGCAGGGCGCGTATTGTCATGAACCTCTCCAATCACCGCCTGAGCTTCTTTGCTCAGCAAGTTCACATAGATAGGTAACTTCGGCATTAGGTCAGCAATGAAGCCTTTCTTACCAATACCCGTTAGGTAATCGGCAAGCGTAAAATCAATCGAGAAGAAGTGCTCTTGCAGCCATTGCCAGAAAGGTGAGTTACCTTCCGCATCCGATACACCACGCATCTCAGCAAAAATCGTTTTCGAAAAACGCTCTGGGTGTTCAGACATGATCAAGAAGCGACACTTAGACATCAAACGACCATTCAATCCACCACGGAAAGCCGGGCGTAAGAACAGTGTGCAGATCTCACTGCATCCGGTGTAGTTATTGCCGAAAGTCAGTAGCTTCACGACGTTATTCACGCCAAGCTTTTGCGATGAGTGAACCACTTTGCTGATGTGGTAAGAGTAAAACGGAACATCCCAGCCAATTGAGGCTTCGATACCTGTGGTACCTGCGACTTCTCCGGTTTCGGTATCAAAGCCAACCATTAGGTAGCCTTCATCACCAGGTTCAGTCACGTCTTGTTTAGCAAAGCTGTATTCAGAATGAGTAATTCGGTTGGTTAACAGTTCTTCGTTAACCGGAAGAGATGTGAATCCGTGACCAGACTCAACCGCGCAGGTATGCAACGCATTGTAATCAGATAATTTTATTGGGCGAACAACTAACATCAATATTCCCTCCAGATGCAAAACAGGCCCAAAACGAGAATCTTGGGCCTTTAGCAGTACGTCATGGGATCGCTCTAATGGCGATCATTCCTATGACGCCGCTCAGGCTAAACTAGCGTAGCGATTGCTTTGTCTAGTTTTGATAAACCTTCTTCAATTTCTTGTGTAGTGATAACCAGTGATGGCGTGAAACGAACCACATTTGCACCCGCAACCAGTACCATCAAGCCTTGTTCGCCTGCTGCTACTAATACATCACGAGCACGACCTTGCCACGCTTCATTAAGTGCAGCACCTAGCAATAGGCCTTTACCGCGAACTTCACTGAATATTTGGTATTTGTCGTTAATCTTAGCTAAACCATCACGGAACATTGCTTCACGTTCTTTCACGCCAGCTAGCGTTTCAGGTTGGCTAACCACATCAACAACCGCTTCAGCAACGGCACACGCCAGTGGGTTGCCGCCGTAAGTAGAACCGTGCGTACCGACTTTTAAGTGTGTCGCGAGTTCGGTGGTCGTTAGCATTGCACCGATTGGGAAGCCGCCACCTAGTGATTTCGCTGTACTTAGGATATCAGGTGTCACACCTAGGCCTTGGTAAGCGTAAAAGTTACCCGTACGGCCATTACCTGTTTGCACTTCATCAAAGATAAGCAGCGCATTGTGCTTGTCACACAGTTCACGAACCGTGTTCACGAACTCAGATGTTGGAGAGATGATACCGCCCTCGCCTTGCAGAGGTTCCATCATGATTGCACATGTGCGATCTGAGATGTGCGCTTCTAGCGCGGCAATATCGTTGTAAGGCAAGTGAGTTACATCGCCCGGTTTAGGACCAAAGCCATCAGAGTAAGCCTCTTGACCACCCACAGTTACAGTAAAGAAAGTACGACCGTGGAAACCTTGTTTGAATGCAATGATTTCAGACTTCTCAGGACCGTGCACATCCGCTGCCCAACGACGAGCTAGCTTCAATGCAGCTTCGTTCGCTTCTGCACCAGAGTTGGCAAAGAATACTTTTTCTGCAAAACATACGTCGGTTAGCTTCTTCGCTAGACGCAATGCAGGTTCGTTAGTCATCACATTACTTAAATGCCAAATCTTGTTTGCTTGCTCAGTAACTGCGTTAACCATTGCTGGGTGACAGTGACCCAAACAGCTCACAGCGATACCACCAGCAAAGTCGATATATTCTCGGCCTTGTTGGTCCCAAACGCGTGCGCCTTCCCCTTTTACCGGGATCATTTCCATTGGGTTATAACAAGGCACCATCACCTCATTAAACAGACTACGTTCTACTTTTTTTTCCACTGTCATCGTACATTCCTTTTCGATACCGCAAGCTTCGCAAATAAGCGTACTGGTTCATAAGTGAGACAAAGATATTTTCTCTCGCCATAATCCCGCTGCAGCATTATATTTACATTTAATTAACGTTTTCAATAGTAGATTATTCTTTAGCTATCCCTAACAACCAGCTAAACGTCACTACCTATGACTATTTATGCATCAATTAATCTGTTTTATGAAGCTTTTTTTACCTAAACGTATAACCTGCAACGGCAAAGCCTTACTGGCATTGCGGTATATTGGGTTCGAGACGAAATAAGGCGAATAATTTTGCATAGGCTAAAAACTTAGCCTCAAGAGGGAGAAATGTTATAAAAAGTGATCAGCGTCAGAGGAGTAAGAGACGCGTAGCGCCCGAATTTAAACGCTTAACGAATGGACTAACAGGTTTAACTGGCTTATTTAGGCGGAGAAACGGTCGAATTTAAACAATCAACGCGCTAAGAAGTTAGCGAGAAGCTGGTGTCCTTGCTCTGTTTTAATCGACTCAGGGTGAAATTGCACCGCATCAATCGGCAAGGTTTTGTGTTGATAACCCATGATCTCATCCATGCTGCCATCTTCAAATTCCGTCCAAGACGTCAGTTCAAAGCAGTCAGGAAGCGTGCCATTTTTCACCACTAGGGAATGGTAACGTGTCACAGTTAGAGGGTTATTAAGCCCTTGAAAGACGCTCTTGCCATTGTGGCGTATTGGAGAGGTTTTACCGTGCATCACTTGTCTGGCTCGCACTACTTCACCACCAAACACTTGAGCAATGGCTTGATGACCAAGACACACACCTAAGATCGGCAGTTTACCCACGAAGTGTTCAATCACTTGTAGAGAGATTCCCGCATCATCAGGCGTACAAGGACCTGGCGAGATAACAAGATGGTTAGGATTCAGCGATTCAATACCCGCAATATCAATCTCATCGTTGCGAACAACTTTTACAGTGACCCCTAACTCACAGAAATACTGATACAAGTTATAGGTAAAAGAGTCGTAGTTATCGATGATAAGTAACATGGGTCGAAATCGTTTGCTAAATACTAAATGATTGGGAGATATAGGGGCGGTATTGTGCAACACCCATGGCGAAAGGCAAGTGGAAACTGCATTTCGCCAATAATTAAGGCCAACCTAAGTTGACCTTAATTGTTTACAGATAGCCTTAAGTTAGCTTGTATGACTTATGGCTAATCTATTTGTGAGTACGACGGCGTAGGAAGCCAAAGCCGAACAGAGCAAATAAACCGCTTAGACCAAATGATGCACCTGATTTCGAACTGCTTTCAACGTTTTCTGTAGCGGCTTCACTAATAGTGACGTCTGCAGAAACTGTTGATTTCACGGTACCCGCACTGTCAGCCAATTCTTGAGTCATAACATAACTGGCTTTTTCTGGCTCTTTATCAAAGCTAACTTGTACAACACCTGCATCAACATCTGGTTGAGTTAAAGTGGTTGAAGCTGTTAGATCATCAGAAGCAGCCATTGCTTTTAATGCCGCTTGGCTTTTCTTCGCTAAACGAACCGTCACAACATCTCCAACAACAGCCTCTTCAGGTAAGTAATACTCAACCTTCAGCTTTTCGCCTTTAGCAGGTAATTTGATCTTATTCGATTTCGCGTAATCAAGAGCAATGATCACTGGATCATGATCCGATGCCGAGAACACATCTGCGTACTTTGGCATCTTGCCCGTATACTTAGATGAATACTCAAACATTGTGCTTTCTGACGCATTGATATGCCAGTCTGTAATTGAGGTTACTTTGTTAGCCAGCGATGGATTTGCTAAAGCATGATCCAAGTTACCTTGCTCACCGCCGTACGTATAAGAGAACGTATCCGCTCCGTGGAACTTAGTATTCAAGTTAATGTAACCAAAACCTTTCGTTACGACACTACCCGCGGCTTCATAAGGTTTGTTTTCACCAGCGTCATCTTTACCTAATGTAGTAAATGAAGCTGTGCGGATCTCGCGATCATATTTCGCTTCAGAGTAGTCAGTTAGAGTAAGAACAGGATCTTCCATGCCATAAGCATTCAAATCACCAATAATCAGCACATCACCTTTAACTGATTTAAGGCTATCGCCTAGTACCTTAGTTGCTGAAGTACGGAAGCGATTACACTTACCTTGTAGATCTGCTGGATCAGATTTCTCTTCAAAACTCTGCCACTGCTCAATACAGTGAGAGCCTTTTGATTTTAAGTGGTTAACAACAACCGACAGCGGTACGGTACTACCTTTTGCAGTAAAGGTTTGTAGCAGGCTATGACGCTGATATTTAGAAAGCGCAGTATTTGACTCTTGCGTTCCGTCTTCTTTCGTTCGTGTTAACACATCCGCAGGGACATGCTGCTCAGGAGTAACAATAACTTTCGCTTTGCCTTTTGGTACTACTTTGTCAGCACGGTATAGCATGGCTACCATAATGGCGTCGCTACCAAAGAACTCACCCTTGGTCATGTCCGCTTTTTTGATTTCTACATAGCTGTAGTGCTTTTTAACGTCATCAATTGTCGCGTTTAGGCCATCGGTTAGATCTTTAAGTGCACTACCATCTCCAAAGCCATTGTTTTCAACTTCCATCAAGCCGATAATGTCAGAATCCATTGCAGCTAGTGCTTTTATAATTTTTGCTTTTTGAAGCAAAAACTCATCATTCACTTTAGCACCACGGTTACAACCTCTTGAGGCATCAGCATCTGCCTGATCACTACAAGATGCATTCAGCGGCCCACCAATACTGCTGTGGCTATTGAAGTAGTTCAGTACGTTGAAACTAGCAATGCGTATATCAGCATTCGTCAGTTCCGGTGCTGCTTTACGGGTCACATCAAAAATTGTGTTACCTTGAGCATCAACAGCTTTTGTTACAAAAGTATCTTTAGTTGCTGTATTAGTCGCGATTAGACGATATTGGCCATAGCTGTAATCTACAACCCCTTGTAGGCCTTCCACGCGAGAACCCAAACGAATGTGGTTTTCTGAACTGCCGTCTTGGTCTGTATCTTTAGCAAAATCAGGATAGTACGGTATTTCGCCAGAAGCGGCTTTATAATCCGACTCTAGGTAAACTTGGCTTACTGCATTTTTCTTTGCCAGATCGGTTGCTTGTGCGCTTTCAGCGGCGAAAACTTGAGTTGGCTTCATCAGTGGCTTCTCATGAGCCAATACCATGTTATTTCGACGACCTGCATAGTCGTAGCTAAAGTTTCGAGTGACGAACAACTTGGAGTCTGCTGACAGCTCTACATTCATGCCCTCGTAACGCTCTAACGCTTGATGCAATGTTTCACTATCGGCAACAACAAACTCTACCGCTGTTGGCGCAGCTTGCGAACTTTGCTTAACAAAGCTATTAGCATCTGATTTCAATTGCGTTCGGTTAAACAGCTCATGCGCCTTACCTTTCACACACACCACATCGCCAGGGGATAAGCCAGTATCTGAACTGCCTGTTTCTACAAAGAGACCTTCGGATGTTTTAGCGTTGTAGTCATCCTCTAGGGCTTGCAAGTAGAAGCCTTTAGTAATGCTTTTCGTAACAGCTGAAACGACACCAGTAACAAAGATATCTTGCTCTGATTCAAATTTCCCGTCAGGTATTAGTGGCGAACGATCACCATCCCCCTGAATGGCTTGAATAGAGGTAAACGTTGGAGCAGCACTATCATCGGTACAAGTAAAGGCTGGTGGCGGCTCTGGCGCATCATATCCTAAAGATCCAAGGCCTGTGATGTCATCTTTAACAAGTTCATTCCACTGTGCTTTATCATAAGAAGCATTTGACGTCATTGCTTCATCTTTACGGATAAAAGTTTTATCTTTAGCAAAATCAACATCGCCCATAACACCAAACATGTCATGTACTTCACCTTGCGCGTTTAGTAACGCAATCGGATCGTCACCATTAAAGTTAGCTACTGCTCCGTCTTGCTGATTTGCTAGTGCTTTAATTGCATCACTGGCTCTTGAGTTAGCTAACACCCAAACGCTTTTTGCGTTAAGTGTTTTACCAGTCAAGTCTATTTTCGTATCCCAAATACCACCACCATTACTTGATTTGGCAAGCGAGAAGCCGTCAAGAGAAACCGCGCTGTCACCAGTATTAGCGATCTCAATGGCTTTATTGTAGCTGCCGCCTTCTACGTATTGCGAAATGATGATTTCAGCCGATGCACTCGCGGCAAAAACACTACTCACAGCTAGGGCGATTGCGGTATGGGTAAGTTTGCGTTCCATGGTTATTTACCTTTAATAATGAACTTGATATCGAGAGCAAGCACAAATTCCACTGGTTTATTTGCACTTGCTCTACCAAAGATGGCCATTACTGAACTTTGCCAAACGTGGGACTAAAAATAGGGAAGTCTCTACACATTATGACTTATGGCAAAAATCAGCGTTATTATCTTATTCAGCCAATGTCTCTTTTTTATGAAACACACAAAAGTAATTCAGCATTTTAATGAGAGATTAATCGCTAGTGACTTTTCACTCTTTTGACTCACTGTCCAGTTCCAACAGAACTCGAGGCTAAGCAACATTTTTTTACATAACGTGGTAAAAATTAGAGCTATTACTCATTTTTTGTTTTCATTTTGCTTTAAGTGATTTGACATTAAATTAGTAATCACTAATAAAAAAGGCCACCCTATTAAAGGTGACCTTTTATTTATAATTAGTGATTTTTAAAGTGATTTACATGCCAATCTAAGGGCGAGTAACAAAACCGACTGCTTCGTATGCTTTTTTCAGTGTCACGGCAGCGCGCTCAGAGGCTTTTTCTGCACCCGCTTTCATTACTGCGTCCATGTAAGCACGGTCAGCACGGATACGGTGATATTCAGCTTGGATTGGCTCAAGCATCTCAACCAATGCTGCGCCTACATCTTTCTTGAACGGACCGTACATTTCAACGCCTTGGTATTGCGCTTCGATCTCTTCAAACGTTTTACCCGTCGCCGCAGAGTACAGACCCATTAGGTTAGAGATACCCGCTTTGTTTTCCCAATCGTGAGCAATACGTGGTGGTGTTTCTGCGTCAGTCTGCGCTTTGTTGATCTTCTTGATGATCGACTTAGGCTCTTCTAGCAGAGTAATTACGTTCTTACGGTTGTCATCCGACTTAGACATCTTCTTAGTCGCATCTTGCAGGCTCATTACACGTGCATTCACTGTTGGAATGTAAGGTTCTGGCACTTGGAAGATTGGCGTTTCAGGGCCGTAGATGTTGTTAAAGCGATTTGCGATATCACGCGCTAGCTCTAAGTGTTGTTTCTGGTCGCTACCTACTGGCACTTGGTGAGCACCGTAAAGCAGGATGTCTGCAGCCATCAACACTGGGTAGTCGTATAGGCCTACGTTTACGTCATTTGAGTGACGTGCAGACTTATCTTTAAACTGAGTCATACGGCTCAGTTCACCCATTTGTGTGTAACAGTTAAGAAGCCAACCAAGTTGAGCATGCTCTGGTACGTGTGACTGAACAAATAGCGTGCTCTTCTTTGGATCAACACCGACAGCAAGACAGATTGCTAATGCGTCTAGAGTCGCTTCATGCAGTGCTTTCGGATCTTGGCGAACCGTAATTGCGTGAAGGTCTACAACACAGTATTGGCAATCGTAATCATCTTGCATCTGTTGCCATTGACGTAGAGCACCCAAGTAGTTACCGATACTTAGTTCACCAGATGGTTGAACACCACTCAATACGATGGGCTTGCTCATGCTTTTAATTCCTTTGCTTGTTCGCTAAGCTCGTTAACTTAGTTTCTTAACGTAGTATCTGAAAAACTTAGCTTCTTAACTTTAAAATAGAAAGCCGCACAGCTCTTCTGTACGGCTCATCCAGTGTACTCATTGATAAGTATTTTGCTAGTAGGTTAGCTAACTTTTGTCCGCTTTATGCTGAAACTAGAACGACATCTAGTAATTGTGCAATGTTGTCTGCGACATAGTCAGGGTTTGATACTGAAATCGGCTCACCGTGGTTATAGCCGTAAGTCAGACCAAACGAGTGGCAACCTGCGTTCTTAGCCGCTTTGATGTCATTGCTTGAATCACCAACCATTAGCATCTCTTCAGCCTTCACATTGTGCTTTTCTAGCAACCAGTTCAGCGCTATTGGGTTCGGCTTTTTCTCTGGGAAAGAGTCGCCACCCAACACATCAACAAAATACTTATCGATACCGTGCTGCGCCAGAACATCTGGTACAAATTTCGATGGCTTGTTTGTTACAAGTGCCATGGTGAAGCCCGCTTTGTCTAGCTCTGCTAGCGTCTCTTTAACTGATGGATAAAGGTGGCTTAGCTTATGGCCGCCCTGCTCATAGAAATCATCAAACAGGATACGCGCTTTCTTCAAAAGATCAGGTTCAAGGCTTGGATCAACCGTAAGATTACGGCTCAATGAACGTCCAATAAGAACATCAGCACCATTACCCACATAGTCGCGAACTTGTTCTTCGCTTACTGAAGAAAAACCCAGTTCCTGACAAGCTTGGTCAGCGGCGACAGCCAAATCAGGCACGCTATCTAACAAGGTTCCATCCAAATCAAAGGCAATCAGTTTTATTGAGCTTAATGACATCTTACTTTCCTATTTATTATGTTCGTCTTATGAGTTGAGCTCCAAGACGTAAAAAAGGGGCCAATTAGCCCCTTAATTTAAATTTTTTGATTTTAGGTCAACAGACCCTAGTTCTACTTTTATGCGTTTACTTTTGCAAGCTCTGCACGCATCTCATCAATCACTTCTTTGTAATCTGGTTGATTGAAGATAGCGGAACCTGCAACAAACATGTCTGCGCCCGCTTCTGCGATTTCACGGATATTATCTACCTTCACGCCGCCATCAATCTCAAGGCGGATATCACGGCCAGATTCGTCAATAAGTTTACGAACAGCGCGCAGCTTATCAAGTGTGTGTGGAATGAAAGATTGACCGCCAAAGCCAGGGTTCACTGACATCAGTAGAATCATGTCGACTTTGTCTAGGATGTAATCAAGGCAAGAAAGTGGCGTTGCTGGGTTAAGTACGACACCCGCTTTACAGCCGTGTTCTTTGATTAGCTGTAGAGTACGGTCAACGTGCTCAGACGCTTCAACGTGGAAGGTAATCATTGATGCGCCGGCTTTAGCAAACTCAGGTACGATGCTGTCTACTGGCTTAACCATTAGGTGAACATCGATAGGAGCCGTGATGCCGTAGTCGCGCAACGCTTTACAGATCGGTGCACCAAAAGTCAGGTTAGGTACGTAGTGGTTATCCATCACATCGAAGTGCACAACGTCGGCACCGGCTGCGAGTACTTTTTCTACGTCTTCACCAAGACGAGCAAAATCTGCAGACAAAATCGATGGAGCGATTAGAAAATCTTTCATACCAAACCTCTTAAGAGTGAGTAAATTGCGAATATCACCGCCTTGTGACATCTCGTACACGAAGACAAGACTCAATCCCAAGACTATTTGGTGTGCAATTCTACCTAAGCACCTAAGCAGATTCTAGCAGTTCGAAAGATTAGTTTATGAAAGTACCCGTTGGTCACTCAATTTAATGAGTTCGAGGGTTATACTGACGACTACAATTCTATTGAAGCGTGCTGCTGGTTTTTCTCTTTATGAAAAAGTGCCAGTAACTCATCAACTTTATTACGCCCTGCGCCATTACGGCTAATGGTGCGCTTAACCTTGACCACGTTCAGTTCCGCACCATGATATAAACGGCGCGTTAAGGTAGTGTCATGGTTTGAAATCAAGACAGGGATGCCTCGTTCCATTGCCGCTCTTTCTGCAACATCAGCCAAGGCCGCTTGATCATCTAAGCTGAAGCCATTACCCGCATAAGAGGTAAAGTTAGCAGTACTAGACAATGGCGCATAAGGAGGATCACAATAAACCACACAGCCTTTACGGGCGCGGCTAAAGGTCTCGCTATAACCTTCACAAACAAACGTCGCTTTCTTCGCTTTCTCAGCAAAAAACTCCAACTCAGCTTCTGGAAAGTAAGGTTTTTTATAAGAACCAAATGGAACGTTAAAACCGCCCTTCTTGTTGTAACGACACAAGCCATTGAAGCCAAATCGGTTCATGTACAAGAAAGCTAACGAGCGATACATGACGTTATCTGTACCATTGAACTCAGCGCGAACATCTAAGAACACTTCTCTACGGTTATTCTCCGGACAGAACCAACGCTTCGCTTCAGTGATATAGGTTTCAGGATCGGTTTTAAGTAGATTGTATAGGTTGATAAGATCGGGATTGATATCTGCAAGCAGGTACTGTTCAAAATCAGTATTCAAAAATACTGAGCCGGCACCGACAAACGGTTCTACCAATTTACGAGCAGGTGGCAGGTGACGTTGGATGTCTTCAACTAGGCCATATTTACCACCAGCCCATTTTAGAAAGGCACGCTGCTTTTTCATTTACTGCTCTATCTATCAACTCAAAAATAAGGCTGCGGAATGTAACATATTTTGAGGCTAAGCTCAGGGTTATTTCGCACGTTCTATCTCTCGATGCACTTGATTCATCGATTTTGCCCAAGGTTCCAACTGCTGAAGTGGTTTTGATAACGCACTTACGGCATCTCGCGCGACTTGAATCGTTGGATAATCTTGATAAGTGATAATAAACCACTTGGTGTCGTTACGAAGTGTTGGATAAATACGAACCTTGTCCTCGACGTCATATTCTTCAATAAAAGACTGAACATCTTCTAATGACGTCATCGCGCTCAGCTGTAAGGTATAAGCGCGTGGCGAGATAGCTTGTAACTCTTCGCGAGCAAATGAGAAGGTGATCTTTTTCGTCGGCGGTGTTGATTCAGTTAGGTCAGCACCTTCATCAACTGAAGCTTGTGACTCGTTTTTCGCCGCATCAGGTTGCGCGCTAACCGCGGCACTTGTGTTTTCTTCTACGGCAGCATCAATCGCACTGGTATTGGCACTTTTCGGCTTGTCATCAAGCAAGGCATCAACCACATCAGAAGTAATCACCACACGTTGCTGCTCTTGTTTCACCTCACCAACACTGGCTGTACCTTCCACCACAACCGGTGGTAAAGATGAACTGTCATCGTCAGCACCTTGATAGCTCATGTCAGCTTCGGCTTCAGAATCTGAAGACCCGTCGACTCCGGCTTGCTTGGTACCACTTTCCACTTCAAACGTTGGGATAGCGGTTTGTTCAATGGGAGCGATAAGTGATTGCGCTTTATCGTCAGGGGTTGGTTGACTGAACATCCACCAATAGCCACCACCAATTAAAACCAACAACAAGGCCACCACCATCGCGATATTGATGGGTGAGCCAATAATTGAGCGAATAATAATCCTTTTTTCCACTTTCAATTCTCCTAAAGCCATTAACTCGCCAGGCAAAGGTTGCGCTTTATTAAACGCACGTCGCACGCGAGTTTCAGACTCATCATCAACATATCGAATCACTAGGGATTCAAAGAAATGTTCCGCTTCTGGTTGAGAAAGATCATCGATTTCGAGGTCGATAGGCTTGTGTGGTTGCCCGTAACTAAGACGTGTTAGTAGCGTGTCTAGATGGCCAATTTCCGAGAAGAGAACGATATTGATCGTCCATTGAGGGTTTGATTGAGCTTCAAGTACCAACATCCATAATTCGGATACCAATAACTCAGACAGTCGGTGGGCATCATCTACAACGATAACCACATTACACGACTCTCCATCCAGTAGCCTTGCGAGGCTATCTGATAAAGAATCATGTTGATTAAACAGGGGATCAGAAACAATTTGGCTAAGAATAAGCGCGCGACGTTGTTGATCGTCTTGGCTTGGGTGACAAAGCAGTAAACACTGATTTTTTTCTGTCGACCATGCTTCAAGGTAACGTTGAGCCAACCAAGATCGGCCAGAGCCAGCTTTGCCCGCAACCGTTACAAGGTTTGAACCAAAGTT
Source organism: Vibrio sp. NC2 (assembly GCF_025195005.1). Taxonomy (NCBI): domain Bacteria; kingdom Pseudomonadati; phylum Pseudomonadota; class Gammaproteobacteria; order Vibrionales; family Vibrionaceae; genus Vibrio; species Vibrio sp. NC2. The sequence goes on along the minus strand of NZ_JANVFC010000011.1, from coordinate 120,180 downwards.
AGTCAAAAGCTGTAAGCGCTCTAGCAGCTCAACTTGAGACTCTAACTCTAATACTCTTAATTCATGAGCCAAACTCATTGGGGATCCCTACTGATAAGATCGATCAGTAAAACGCTTCAGCTGCCTAGAATTTAGCTAGGCAACCTCACAACCAAATTTAAAGAGTACGGCAGAAATCAATCGCTTGTTTAATGATGTCTTGAGGCACATCAGCGACCACTTCAGCGGTACCAATACTTGTTGGTAATACCAAACGTAACTGACCAGACAGCACTTTTTTATCACGCATCATGTGCTTCATAAAGTCTTCAAAAGACATGCTTTCTGGCGTATGGATTGGCAGTTTCGCATTCTTGAGTATAGAAATAATTCGCTCAAGTTGCTGCTGAGAGATCAGTCCCTGTAATTGAGCGGTTTTCGCTGCCATTACAGTGCCTGACGACACAGCTTCACCATGTAGCCAATTACCATAGCCTAGTTCTGCTTCGATCGCATGACCAAATGTATGACCTAGGTTCAATAACGCTCTGATTCCTGACTCTTTTTCATCTATAGCAACCACTTCAGCCTTAATTGCACAACAACGAGCAATCGCGGTAATCAGTGCATCTTCATCTAGTTGATAAAGTTTCTCTAGATTCTGTTCCAACCAATCAAAAAAGACTTCATCGTAAATGATGCCGTATTTGATCACCTCAGCAATGCCCGCTGCGAACTCACGCTCTGGAAGCGTTGATAAGCAGTTAGTATCGATGATGACAGATTTTGGTTGGTAAAAAGCGCCGATCATATTCTTGCCAAGGGGATGGTTCACTGCAGTTTTACCGCCTACAGAGGAGTCCACTTGAGAAAGAAGGGTCGTCGGGATTTGAATGAAATCAATACCGCGCTGGTAGCAAGAGGCAGCAAAACCGACCAAATCACCGATAACACCACCACCCAAAGCAATCACCACCACATCGCGGCTGTAATTTCCTTCAAGCATGTAGCTCATCACTGAGTTGAACGTTTCAAGTGTTTTGTATTGCTCACCGTCTGGCAACTCTAAAAGAGAAGTTTGACAGCCTACTTGATCCAACAACGATAAAATTTTATCGGCATAAAGAGGCGCTACTGTCACATTACTGATAACAACAACTTTCTGTTTGCCTGATAAAAAAGAAAGGTACGCCGGGTCTTCAAATAACCCGGCGCCAATAGAGATAGGGTAGCTACGCTCAGCTAGATTGACCGTAATCCGTTCCATGGGTTTGCTCTCCGAAAAAAATGAACTTAACGTTCTTCTAGCATTTTTACGATCTGGTTGGCTACCACTTTTGCACTTTGATCGTCGGTACGAACTGTGTAGTCCGCCACTTCGTCGTATAGTGCGTTGCGAGATACAGCTAGATCTTCTAGCACATCACGCGGGTTGTCTGTTTGAAGTAGAGGGCGTTTCTTGTCGCGGTTAGTGCGAGCAAGTTGCTTTTCAATTGTTGTTTCTAGGTATACAACAATGCCTCGTGCAGATAGACGGTTACGGTTTTCTTTGCTCAGCACTGAACCACCGCCTGTCGCAAGAACAATACCTTGTTCTTCTGTCAGATCGTTGATTACAGATTCTTCGCGCTTACGGAAACCATCTTCGCCCTCAACATCAAAAACCCATGCGATGTCTGCGCCAGTGCGCTCTTCAATCACAGTGTCAGAGTCTAGAAACTCCATATGAAGTTGGGAAGCTAGGTGTCTACCAATTGTACTTTTGCCGGCGCCCATTGGGCCAACAAGAAAAATATTGCGTTTCTCAGCCATGTTTTTAGCAGTAATTTACAACGTTAATTCAATGACATCGCCACAAGGTAGGTCAGTACAAGTACTGAAATTAAAAGGCCCGTGGCACCGATTCCTCACAGATAATTCGTGATAAGACCCGAAATTATCAAGGTTAGGTGCCACTAATGCAACTTTATTTTTAATCTAATTGTTCATTACTGAATCACAACTTTGGGTGTAACAAAAATAAGTAGTTCACTTTTACCCACATTTTCATAGCTACGACGGAATAATGCACCCAAAACTGGCAGGTCTCCTAACAGAGGAACTTTGTCCACTGTACTGCTCACACTGTGCTGAAATATTCCACCAAGTACGACTGTTTCACCATTATTAACAAGAACTTGCGTCCCTATGCGTTGAGTATCAATGGCAACAGCCTCACCCGTTCCGGTTTTTACTACTTGCCCTGGCCTATCTTGGGTCACGCTTAAATCCAATACCAAACGATTGTCGGGCGTGATTTGTGGTGTCACCTTAAGACTCAACACTGCTTTCTTAAATGCGACCGAAGTAGCACCACTTGAAGACGACTCTAAATAAGGAATTTCAGTACCTTGCTCAATATAAGCGGGTTTTTTATTGGTGGTGATTAAACGTGGGCTGGAAATAATCTCAGCTTTTGACTCTTGTTGTAGTGCCGACAATTCAAGATCAAGCAAGGTATCTGAACCCAGTTTAGCCACCTGAAACGCAATGCTTGATGCATTAGGAGATGTCGCCCCTAGATTAACGTTGAGGAAATCGTCAATCGCACTGTTCCCACCATTATCGTCATACGGCGTAATTTGCGATGGGTGGTTGCCCTCTATCGAGCCGCCAACTTTAAAGCTACCGTTGGTGGAAGAAACACCCCAACGCACCCCTAACTCATCAAGGTTACCCTCGGTAACGGTTACGATGCGCGCCTCTATCTGGACTTGCTTCACGGGGATGTCCAAAGATTCAATGATGCCTCGTATCACGGCAATGTTTTCTTCCAGTTCACGAATCAATAGAGAATTGGTGCGTTCATCAATGGTGATCGAGCCACGATCGGACAACATGCTCACCGCACCTTCACCGCCAATCATGTCGGCAATGTCGGTGGCTTTAGCAAAATTAATCTTGATGATTTCCGACTTAAGCTCCCCTAACTCCTCTTCTAAGCGAGATTTCTCTAACGCTTGTTGCTCTCGAAGATCGAGTTCTGCTTTTGGCGCCACCAAAATAACATTGCCATCAACGCGCTTATCTAGTCCTTTAACTTGCAAGATAATGTCGAGAACTTGCTGCCAAGGTACGCCATCTAAACGTAAAGTTAGGTTACCAGCTACCGAGTCAGACACGACGAGATTGAAATCGTTGTAGTCAGCAATCAGCTGCAGGACATTTCGTACCGGGATATCTTGGAAGTTAATCGATATCAGTTTGCCCTCTTTTTCTAAAACGCTTTTCTCTTTGGTCGCTTCATTGATAACAGGCTTGCTGATCACCACCTCTATGAAACGACCTTTTAGGTTATATTCATACTGATAGTCACCAGCGATCGTCGCCAACAGTCGTGTGCTGGGCGTCTCTTTATAGACTTCAATACCTTCCACTAGGGTCGCGAAATCCTTCACATCCAAAAGATAAAGCTTATCGTCATTAACTTGAGTATTGAGTAATTCGATACTTAACCCTTCCTGAGCACGTTGAACATCCACCACAGCGGTGCTGGTTGCCAGCTCAATAATAATGACGGCGTCTTTATCTTTGTTTACCCTAAAATCAATATTCTCCAATTGATTAGGTAAGCTTTCGGCGTGACTGAGCACACTAAAGACCAACATCACAGACACAGCAAAACCTTGTAGAGCCTTGCTCACTAATCCACTTATTCCTTTAATCATATTTACATCTCATATCCACATCATGTGACATTGGTTTACTTCAGAGCCAGTCTAACGTTGCGCTTATGCCAACAACCTAAGCCATCTGGAAGAGTTTCATTAATCTGAACGTACTGGCTCGTCACTTTAGTAACTCGGCCGTTGTTTAAGCCGATAAACTGGCCTTTTTTGACGTTTACCACGTTCCCTTTGGGTGTTTGCACTAACCCAAACACACTTGTTCCGCTTCCCATGACGCCTCTTAAACGAAGCTTACTCAACGGGTACTTTTCTAATTTCCCATTACGAGAACGCGCGCTAGGTTGCCAACAGTCCTTCTTAACTAAAGGCTGGTTTTGCACGATAGCTTCTTTAGGCAGTTCAAACGGAGGACGAAAGGCTCGGCGCTGATAAGTAGCGGCCAAAAACTCAGTCGCAGGAACCAATTGTTCCACCTCTTTTCTCGCTTTGGCCTCAACTTGCACTACAAAGTCTTCTAACGAATCTTCATTCGCTTTACAGCCTGTGAGCACAAGCAATAGTAATGTTGAATAAAACACGCTATTGGGTTTCATCATTGACCTCCGATTTAAATTGGTAGGTATAAGCTCGAACCCTGAAGTGCAGCGTGCTACTTTCTTGACTGACTCGCTGCCAATTCACGTCATCAAAGCTGATGATGCGTGGCAGCTTAGCAATGGCCGCAGAGAAATCACCAATCTCGTGGTAGTCACCCGTCAGCTCGATGTTGAGCGGTAAACGATAGAGAAACTCTTTGTTCTGCTTCTGCCCCCAGTCAATTCGCGTAAATGTCAGCTTATTATCCAATCCAAGCTCGTTCACAGAGGCCAACATACTGGCTAGCTCTTTTTGAACGGGCAATTGCTCCAATAGATAGTCATAACGGCTAGTTAGCTCATCCAGCTGGCTCTGAAGCTTAGGTAAGGCCGCAACCTTATTGGCCTTTATTCTCAAGGTCGCTTTTAAGGTCTGCTCCTGTTGCTTCATCTGTTGCAGTTCATCGTCGAGCGGCAGCACATAAAGCCAAGTGCCAACACCTTGGATTAACACTATCAACACCAGAATCACGAGAAGCTGAGGCAACAATGGCCATTCGGTGATCTCATCAACATCGAGATCTTGCAAACTCATCCTGTTTTGCCAACTAATCTTATTTTGAAGGTTAGCCATGATGCGCCCCCTTCTCTTTTCTGCTCGCGGTTGTGCTTTCTAAAGACACAGGGCTAAACACAAAAGAGACCTTGAAGGTCTGAAACTCTTTATTAAAGCGCTTGCGGTTATGAACGATAGAGTGCATCTCGACCCCTTTCAGAGAATCTGAACGCTCGAGGTTGTCCAACATGGTGGCGAGACGAGCGGTGCTGTCGCTGATGCCCGACATTTCAATCTCCTGACCATTCATCTTTATCTTGTCGACATACACGCCCTCAGGAATAAGCTCCGGCATCAGATTCATAAAGTCGGTGGTCTTGTTGCGACCAAGCTGCAACGATTCGACCACATCAAGCCTAGTCAGAATCGCTTTATGCTCCTGCTCTGCGACCTTTAATGACTGAATTTGTCGGTCGAGCTCGACAATATATCGATTGAGGTAACTAAGACGTGCTTGCTGCTTGGCTTGTTGGTCGTAAAAATAGTGACCAACCGCCCATTGCCCTGCAAGCGCGATGATGACGCCAAGAATGATCAGATGGATAAAGCGCTTCTTGTGCTGAGCGCGAATCTCATCACGCCACGGCAGCAGGTTAATTTGATGCAACATGCTTTTCTCCCTGCCACTTGAGTCCACTCATCGCCATACCCGCCGCAATACCGAAATGTTGCCAATTCGTTGGTAATCGACGTCGCTTCGCCACCTTATTCTCAAATAGAGACAAAGGATTCAATGACTCGCAGCTCATCTGAAAATGACGTTCTAGCTCTTCGGTTACCATCGGAATGCTGGCGCCCTCGCCCATCAGCCAGATCCCTGAGATAGGTTGCTGCGCATTTCCCGAGGAATAGAGCTGCAATTGACGCTTGAGCTTCTCAATCAGGTTAACAATAAATTGATGTGTATCTTCAGTGGTGGCGAACACACTCTCGATATCACTTGCAGCACCATTGCTGCGAAGATCTTTGGTACCAAAAGCGATATCTTTATAAAACGGAACCAAACCTTGTGGAATAATGCCTAACGACGTTTGGTCGATTCCCACATCCACCAGCAGCCAGTTTTTCTTTTCGGGGTACAGGCGCGATGCCATTTGCCAGATGTTAAGCAGCCCATGCGCCTGCGTGTCTACCACCACAGGTTTAAAACCAGCTTTGGTCAAAGCATCCGCTCGGCTATCCACCACTTCTTTACGAGTGGCGTATACCTGATAACTGCTTGTCGAACCTTTACCAAATCGTTTGTCTTCCAGCTTTACAAAATCTAAACTCAGCTCCTCTATCGGAAAGGGAGATTGATGAGCAAAGGTTTGATAGATCGAAAACTCTTTTTCTCTGTCTTCTAACTCACTCTCTATTTGCAGTACTTTGCTGATCACCGTGTTATCAGGTACTGAAATGGCGACGTTGCAACAGCCAAAAGGCAGCCCTTTCCTAAGTTCTTTAAGTTTCTTAACAGTTTTCTGATACTCCAAAGTATGGTTAGCTGTAAAAATGTCGTCCGAAATCGGCAGCTCTTTGTATCCCACTAGGGCATACAGCTCCCCCACGGGTTTTAGTACCACGGCTTTGATGCTGTGATGATTTATATCTATACCTGTAATTAATGATGAACCCATGTGACCTAGCTCCTGAAGTGCCAAGCATTTCGTTGATTATCTAGGGGTTGTGATTATTAGTTAAATAAGCGTTAATAAACGAAAGCTAAGTTTTTAGCCTAGAGTACAAGGGTTTGCTGCTTATCAGCCTTAACTAATCAGGGATTATCCGGTGAAGTTCATAAAGCGATTATTCATATTTACATTGATTTGCATGATTCTTGGAGTCAGTACAATTTTTGGGTTTTATTATTACGTAAAACCAGAGTTGCCTGATGTTGCCACTTTGCGTGACGTGAAGCTCCAAACGCCAATGCAAGTCTTCAGTCAAGACGGTAAGTTGATCTCTCAATTTGGCGAAAAGCGTCGCAACCCAGTGACTTATGACGAGATTCCTCGCCACTTAGTTGAAGCTCTGATTGCCACCGAAGATAGCCGTTTTTACGAACACCCAGGTATTGACCCAATCGGTATCACCCGTGCAGCGCTCGTCGTTGCAATGTCGGGTTCAGCCAAACAAGGGGCGAGTACCATTACTCAGCAGCTTGCGCGTAACTTCTTCTTATCTAATGAGAAAAAGATCATGCGTAAGATCAAAGAGATCTTCATTGCGATCCACATTGAGCAACTGCTTAGCAAAGAAGAGATCATGGAACTTTATGTAAATAAGATCTTCCTTGGTCATCGCTCGTACGGTTTTGGCGCGGCTGCGCGTGTTTATTTCGGAAAGGATCTCCCTGAGCTCACCCTGAGTGAAATTGCTACGCTGGCGGGTATGCCAAAAGCACCATCCACGATGAACCCTATCTATTCGATTGAGCGCGCGACTCACCGTCGTAACGTGGTATTACGTCGTATGTTAGACGAGAAATACATCACTCAAGCAGAGTTCGATGAAGCTCGTAGCGAGACATTGATATCGAAATACCACGGTGCAGAGATTGAACTGAGCGCGCCGTATGTTGCTGAAGTAGCACGTGCGTGGATGGTTGAACGCTATGGCGAAGCCGCTTACACATCAGGTATGAAGGTTTACACGACCGTTGATTCGAAACTGCAAAAAGCAGCGAACCAAGCGGCGATTAAGAACCTACTTGGCTACGATGAGCGTCACGGCTACCGTGGTGCAGAAAAAGTATTGTGGCAGACGGCTCAATCAGCTTGGGATCAGGAACAAATCGTTAAACACCTTAAGTCTCAACCAACCTATGGTGACTTAGTCCCTGCGGTTGTTACCGCGGTTGATTCGAAAAGCGCTCAAGTTTGGGTTAAAAACCAAGGCGAAGGCACTATTGAGTGGCAAGGCATGAACTGGGCGCGTAAATTCCTAACGGATAATCGCCAAGGACCAGCCCCTTCTCAAGCGAAAGAGATTCTTGCTGTTGGTGAGCAAGTTTGGGTTCGCCATGAAGCAATTACAGGAGACGAAGTATCTGAAGAGCCGACAGAAGAGTCAGCAGAGGCGAAGTCAGAAACACCTGTTGAATGGCGACTAAGCCAAGTACCCAATGCGAACACTGCTTTTGTTGCAATGAACCCGAACAACGGCGCGGTATTGTCGATGGTGGGTGGCTTTAACTTTGTTCACAACAAATTCAACCGTGCGACGCAATCTATTCGTCAGGTGGGTTCTGGTATCAAACCATTTATCTACTCAGCGGCGATTGATAAAGGCTTAACGTTAGCATCACTGATCAACGATGCGCCTATCAATCAATGGGATAAGAGCCAAGGTACCGCATGGCGACCAAAGAACTCACCACCGACCTACGTGGGTCCTACGCGTTTACGTATTGGCTTAGCTCAATCTAAAAACGTAATGGCTGTGCGTGTGCTGCGTGAAGTTGGCTTAGATGATACTCGTAACTACCTAACTCGTTTTGGTTTTGATATTGACGAAGTACCTCGTTCTGAAACCATTGCTCTAGGTGCGGGTAGCTTAACGCCAATGAAGGTAGCTCAAGGTTACTCAGTATTCGCTAATGGCGGCTACTACGTTGAACCTTTCTACATCAGCCGTATTGAAACGCCATTTGGTGAGACTGAATTCGAAGCGACACCAAAAGTGGTTTGTAAGGACAATTGCGATCATAAGGTTGCCACAGACCCAATGGCCGATGAGTTTGCAGAGCAAGATGTGGATGCCAAAGTGCAATACGCGCCTCAAGTCATCTCTGAGCAGAACGCATTCCTTGTTCGTGAAATGATGTACAGCAATATCTGGGGCGGCGGTGACTGGAGTGCTGGTACAGGTTGGAATGGTACAGGTTGGCGAGCTCAGCCGTTGAAGCGTCGTGACATTGGCGGTAAAACCGGTACAACCAATGACTCGAAAGATACATGGTACAGCGGCTACGGCCCTGGCATGGTGGCAACGGTATGGGTTGGTTTTGATAACCACAACCGTAACCTAGGTCGAACTAAAGCGAACTCTAACCTTGGCAAGAGCCAGATTACCGGTGCCGAAGCGGGCGCTAAAACGGCAGAGCCTGCATGGGTTGATTTCATGGGTACGGCGTTAGCGGGCGTTCCTGCTGAGCGTAAAGAGATTCCGGAGAACATCGTTCGTGTTCGTATCGACCGTGAAACTGGCTTACTGACTAATAAGTTCGATAGCTCATCAATGTTCGAGTACTTCGAGAAAGGCACAGAGCCAACTGAGTACATCACTGAACGTTTCAATGATGACATCTACTCAACGTCATCAGGCGAAGCAGTAGAAGAGCTATTCTAGCTAGGGTTTGTTGAACCGAGTAAGATGAACCAACAAAAAAGGGTTGATATGAATTCATATCAACCCTTTTTTATATCTACATCTGAACGAACTCCGCTCTAAACTCGAGTGCTAAACCGTTTTTTCCAATTGAGTTCGGATAGCCTCAGCCAGTTGCTCAAAACGCCCCTTTAGCGGAGAGCCCGGTCGATAAGCAACAACAATGCGACGTGAAGGTGTTGGATTCACCGCTGGCACGTAACACACGCCATCTTTCTGCTTTTCCTTTGGAACCGATAACTGAGGTAACAAGGTAATGCCCGCCCCTGCCGCTACCATGTTACGCAGCGTTTCTAAGCTGGTCGCTTTAAAGCGCTCATCATCTTTTGCACCCGCAGCAAAACAGAAGCCCAAAGCTTGATCTCGTAAGCAGTGACCATCACCCAGCGCAAGTACGGTTTGTCCATTTAATTGCAGCATATCGACAGCGTCCTGCTGTGCCCATTCATGATCACACGGTACGGCAACGCTTAATGGTTCGTCATAGACATCAATCTCTTTGAACGCCGCCGTTTCATCTACCGCAGCCAGCACCAAGCAATCAAGTTTGCCATCTTCTAACTGGCTCACTAACTGATGTGTCTGCGCTTCGTGTAGGTAAAGCTCAAGATCGGGGAAACTCTCTTTTAGATAAGGAATGATCTTAGGCAAAATGTACGGGCCAACGGTCGGGATAAAACCAATATGCATCGGCCCCGTCATCGCTTCACCGTGTCCACTTGCCATATCTTTAAAAGTCTTTACCTCGTTGAGAATGCGCTTGGCTTGCTCAACAAGTTGTAAACCTGATTCTGTAAATATTACCTTCCTTGGGCTACGCTCGGTTAACTGAAGTCCAATTTCATCTTCCAGTTTGCGTATCTGACCGCTCAATGTCGGCTGACTTACAAAGCACGCTTCTGCTGCTTTTCGAAAATGTTTGTGCTCAGCGAGCGCCACCAAGTATTCAAAGTCACGAATGTTCATGCTCAGTCTCTTACCTCAGGTTTTAATAAGAACAAGGGTTTTAATCGAAACATTTAAAAGAAAAATGCTCTTGATAGAATTTACCTATCAAAACCATAACATCAAACGATTAGAGCTATCAAAGGATTTATCTAATAATGGGCTCAACGAAACGAAACAGAGCAAAGAAAAACGTTAAGCTCTGATAGAACAAAATTAAAATACTATTTAAGGAAATCAATATGTTTGCATCTAAAGAAGGTCAATCAATCCCTCAAGTAACATTCCCAACTCGCCAAGGTGATGCATGGGTTAACGTAACGACGGAAGAGCTATTCAAAGACAAGACAGTTATCGTATTCAGCCTACCAGGTGCGTTTACACCAACATGTTCTTCAAGCCACCTACCTCGTTACAACGAGCTGCACTCTGTATTCAAAGAAAACGGCGTTGATGACATCCTTTGTGTTTCTGTAAACGACACGTTCGTAATGAACGCATGGAAAGCAGACCAAGAAGCTGAAAAAATCACATTCATCCCAGATGGCAACGGCGACTTCACAGACGGCATGGGTATGCTAGTTGAGAAAAACGACATCGGCTTTGGCAAACGTTCATGGCGCTACAGCATGCTGGTTAAAAACGGCGTGGTAGAAAAAATGTTCATCGAAGAAGACGTACCAGGCGACCCGTTCAAGGTTTCTGATGCTGATACTATGCTTAACTACCTTGCTCCTGAACACAAAGAGCAAGAGTCAATCACAGTATTCACTAAGCCAGGCTGTCCTTTCTGTATGAAAGCGAAACAGAACCTAATCGACAAAGGTCTAAACTACGAAGAAGTGGTTCTAGGTAAAGACGCAACAACAGTAAGTCTACGTGCAATCTCTGGTCGCACTACCGTTCCTCAAGTATTCATCGGTGGCAAACACATCGGTGGTAGCGAAGAACTAGAAACTTTCCTAGGTTAATCACTTAGTCGCTAATAAACGCTTAGCAATTAAATAACCTAAGTAATTAAATAGCTTAGTAATACCAGCTAACCCACCCTCTTGTGGGTTAGCTATTCCAAACCACTCTTATCTGAGCTTTGGAAAAAGATACAGCTTCTGACTCGCCAACTTTTAACTAACCTATAGTTAGTAACAAGAAGCAGTGAGTAACAAAAAGCTGAATCACAAGCTAAACCTAATAAAACAGAATCACAAAACTGAACCGCAATCCTGACTCTCAACAAAATCACCAGAGTTGGAGGGGTTCGTTCACACTAAATTTAGCCATTGCGAGAAAATTATTATGAAACAAGTCAATGTAGATGTAGCAGTTATCGGGGGCGGTACGGCAGGTCTAGGTTCTTACCGCGCTGCAAAAGCACACACTGACAGTGTCGTGATGATTGAAGGCGGCCCTTACGGTACAACCTGTGCTCGTGTTGGTTGTATGCCATCTAAACTGCTTATTGCAGCTGCAGAAAGTGTACATCACATCGAGAAAGCTCCGGCTTTTGGCGTTCACCCACAAGGTGATATCGTGATTAACGGCCGTGAAGTGATGGACCGAGTGAAATTTGAACGTGACCGTTTTGTTGGTTTTGTTTTAGAAGGTGTTGATGAAATCCCAGAGCAAGACAAGATCTCTGGCTACGCAAAGTTCTTAGACGACAACACGCTACAAATCGATGACCACACGGTTGTCACCGCTAAGCGTATTGTTATCGCGACCGGCTCTCGCCCTGCATACCCTGCAGTTTGGAATGAACTTGGTGACCGCCTAATCATTAACGATGACGTGTTCAGCTGGGATGATTTACCAGAGTCGGTTGCGGTATTTGGCCCGGGCGTTATTGGCCTAGAGCTTGGTCAGTCACTGCATCGCTTAGGTGTGAAGACCAAACTGTTCGGTTTGGGTGGTCAAGTGGGTCCAGTAACCGACCCAGAGATCATGGCGTATGCAGATAAAGCCTTCAATGAAGAGTTCTACCTTGATGCTGATGTGAAAATTGAAAGCATGAAGCGCATTACCACAGAATCAGGTGAAGATCGCGTCGAAATCCAGTTCATCAATAAGCAAGGTGAACTAGAAACTAACATCGTTGAGTATGTGCTGGCAGCAACAGGCCGTCGTCCTAACACTGATAAGCTTGGCCTAGAGAATACCTCTCTAGAGCTTGATGAACGTGGTGTGCCAATCGCCGACCACTACACGCTACAAACATCGCTACCATCAGTCTTTATTGCTGGTGACGCAAGTAACCAACTGCCTCTGCTACATGAAGCAGCTGACCAAGCACGTATTGCGGGTGATAATGCAGGTCGCTTCCCTGAGATTCGCGCAGGCTTACGCCGCTCTAAAATCTCTGCGGTATTCTCTGACCCACAAATCGCGATGGTTGGCGAAACATACAAAGAGATCATAACCCGCTTAGGCACATGTGGTTGTTTCGCAACCGGTGAAGTGTCTTTCGAGAACCAAGGTCGTTCACGAGTGATGCTTCGCAACAAAGGTATTCTGCACGTATACGGCGAGCAAGGTACAGGCCGTTTCCTTGGTGCTGAGATGATGGGACCAAACGCAGAACATTTGGCTCACTTACTCGCATGGGCACACCAGAAAAAGATGACGGTTTCTGAAATGTTGGATATGCCATTTTACCACCCAGTAATTGAAGAAGGTGTACGAACAGCGCTACGTGACCTCAATGCGAAACTGCATCTTGGTCCAGAGATGGTGAAACACTGTCTAGATTGTGGCCCTGGTTGTTAATCTCAGGTCGTTGCAAAACTAGCAGTTTGCTCTATTAACAGAAACTAGATACTAAAAAGGAAAGCCATTGGCTTTCCTTTTTGTTTTTGGCAACGAGCAAATAACAGATTCCCGATTACGCTCCTTCGTCGCTTTCGGGAATGACGTAACTTTTAACGCACATCTGAGCCGAAGCCAATCAGTGTGATGGTAGTTTTAAAAACGCATCTAAGCTGAAGCAGACCAAAGTGACGCATCAGCTAAACCAAAACTTAACCGTCATTCCAGAACCGAGGGACGAGGTATCTGGAATCTCTTGAAGCCATTGCTTGTCGCTAAAGGCTTAGCGATTACTTCTCAGCAGCAATCACAGAGATCTCAACAAGCAGCGCTTCGCGAGCCATGTCGCCCGTCACACATGCGCGAGCTGGAGCGTGACCTTCTGGAACCCATGCATCCCAAACTGCATTCATTTCTTGGAAGTCTTTCATGTCTTTCAAGTAAATCGTTGCTGACAGCATGTGTTCTTTGTCGCTACCCGCTTGCTCAAGTAGGGCTTCCACTTTATCCAGCATCGTTTGTGTTTGCTCAGTGATGTCTTTGGTTGCATCAGCACACACTTGGCCACATAGGTAGATAGTGCCGTTGTGTTTAACAATACGGCTCATGCGTTGTTTGGTTTCTTGGCGCTCAATCATCGACTTTCTCTCTCTGTGTCACCGTGATCCAATATCTTGTGACGTGTTATTATCAAGGCAACAAGCATAACGCGAATCAAACCCAAGATGACATGCATTCATTGCAATAAAAGTGAAAAAATCCGTAACAAACTCGGCCGCTGCCAGCGCTGCATGAATCAGCTGATGGTGTTGTCGATTTTAAGTTGGGGAGCATGGTGGTTGTTTTTCAAAGAAGACCCAAAAACCATCAATGCCATCGCTTTGATGATGGCCGCTTTCGCATTCAGTGGCTTGCTGTCGTTACATTGGATAATGAAGTTTGTCGTGCTGCCTTTAAGGAACAAAAAGCGTTAACAGAGAGACGTTGCTAGATAAGTGATAAAGACTAGATAAGCGATAAAGGCTAGATGCCAAATTAAATGACCCGACTTAGCAAGCCATCATCATTTCCCAAACAGCAGATAGAAAAAAGCCCCAGAACCAATCGATTCTAGGGCTTTCTTAGAAAATTCTAAGAAAAAGCAGTGGTACTTTAATAGACCGGACTTTTCTTAATTTGTTCCCAAAAAAGATCAATTTTTTGATCTTTTTTTTAGGGACTATAAAATCAATGCTTTATGCAACATTAACCTTAGCGATGATCTGCTCTACCAAGTTCACTTCCAAGGCCACTTCATCACACGCGTGTTGACGAGGACACTGGTCACAATCTTTCAGCACCTTCTCAGGTAGCAGAGATTTTGATGTCGGTAAGAAGTCATGCTTCATAAAGAACTCTGGAGTACGAGTCAGTACAAACACCTTCTTAATGGCCATTTGTCGTGCTTTATCAACCAAGTGCTGCACAATCGCTGTACCCTGCCCTTGACCTTGCCACCCAGCCTCAACACCGAGCGAGCGAATTTCCGCTAAACCAGAATCATACACATAGAGTGATGCACAACCTGTCACCTCACCATGATGTTCTGCGACAGCAAACGAGCCAATATCACGCACCAGTTCATTACGAGAACGAGGTAGGTTTTCACCCATGTTCGCCCAGTAGGCCACCATGCCTTCCAACGCTTCAATATCCGTCAGACGAGCAGGACGAACCTTCACGATGGAAGTGTCACGCTGTGATAAACGCTTCTCAGCTTGGTCAACCGCGTAAGCCACTTGCTGTGGTGATACACCGCCTAGCGCGCTACGTTTTTCAAGACACGATTCAATGGTCAGGATGTCATACACATCCTCTTCAATCACCTCAGAGAACTCTTTCATCTCTGCGATGGTTAACTCTTCTAATGCACAGCCTTTAGCAATCGCCGCCACTACCGTCACACCAACAATATGGTGAGCTTCACGGAAAGGAATGCCTTTCGCTACTAGGTAATCAGCCAGTTCGGTTGAGTTCGCGTAGCCTTGTTTCGCTGCTTCAAGTGTACGTTCGCCGTTCACTTTAATGCCGTCAAAACAAAGAGCAGCCATTTCCATACAATCATTCCAAGTGTCTAAAGCGTCGAACAGACCTTCTTTATCTTCTTGCATATCTTTGTTGTACGCCAAAGGCAGGGCTTTCACTGTCATCATCATTGCGGCTAATGAACCATAAACACGGCCAGTTTTGCCACGGATAAGTTCGAGCGCATCAGGGTTTTTCTTCTGTGGCATCAGAGATGAACCTGACGTCACGGTATCCGCTAACTCGATGAAGTTCGATTCACCTGAGTTGTAGAAAATCATATCTTCTGCAAGACGTGAAAGGTGAAGCATTGAAATAGAAGCGATCGACATCAGCTCCATCACATGATCACGGTCAGAAACTGAATCTAGAGAGTTGCGCGTTGCACGACGGAAACCTAAGTTGTGAGCTAACTCTTCACGGTCCATCGGGTAAGCAGTTCCTGCAAGGGCACCAGAACCCAGCGGACATGTATCTAGACGCTTAATCGCATCATTCAAACGAGAATAATCACGCTCAAGCATTTCAACGTAAGCCAAGCACCAGTGAGCAAAAGTTACCGGCTGAGCACGTTGCAAGTGAGTGTAGCCAGGAAGCACGGTTTCTTGATGCTGAGAAGCAACATTCACCATTTGGCTTTGCAGGCGATCAAGCGCGAGTAGCAGTTGGTTACCTTGTTGACGACACCATAGTTTAAGGTCGGTCGCCACTTGGTCATTACGAGAACGGCCAGTGTGAAGTTTTTTGCCCAAATCACCGACTTTACCGATAAGTTGTTGCTCAACCCAGCTGTGAATATCTTCTGCATCAGAACGTAAGATCTGTTCAGGGTCTTCCATCACTTCGAGTTTTAGCTCGTTCAGTGCAAGCTCTAGTCTTTGCTGCTCTTCTTCTGTTAGAACGTTGACCGATTGTAGAGCCTTTGACCAGGCAATAGAGCCCACAATGTCTTGCTCAGCCAATCGGTAATCAAAACGAAGAGAATCGTTAAAATCTTTGAACCGGGTGTCTGCTGCTTGGGTAAATCTACCGCCCCATAATGCCATTGTGTATCTCCTAATTGCACAGTGCTCACTGTTTTTTGCAAATGATAATTCTGATTAAGATTCAGTATTTTTCTGATGGTTTAAACTTACGGCAATTCAAAATGAAAATAAAGTATTAATTCATTATTTTCACATATTTATTCACCAAGAACTCAATCCGTTGATTATTTTCAGCGTGGAGCGCGAATTATATGCCATTCGACAGTAAAAACCGAAGCTGATTTATTAAACAAACAGAAAGCAAAAAGCCCACTCACTAATCAATAGTAAATGGGCTTTGCATAATGATGTCTGTTTACTGGCCTTCAACCTTCGCTAAAGGCTAGCTCACTAACTCATTGTTCGGATTACTTTTGGCTATTCAGAGCACGGATACGGCTTGATAGCGAGTAAAGACGGATAAAACCTTCAGCGTGGCTTTGGTCGTAAACTTCATCTTCGCCAAAGGTTGCAAACTCTTCTGAGTACAGGCTGTTGTCAGAACGCTTCTGAGTCACGGTTGCATGGCCTTTGTAAAGTTTGATAACCACTTCACCATTCACGTCTTGTGCTAGCTCATCTGTTGCTGCAAGAATTGACTTACATAGCGGAGTGAACCAACGGCCGTCATATACAAGGTGAGAAGCCTTAACACCCAGCTCTTCACGGAATTCGAATGCCGCTTTATCAAGAACCAATTGCTCGACTGCACGTAGTGCTTCCATCATGATTGTGCCACCTGGAGTTTCGTAACAACCACGAGACTTCATACCAACAAGACGGTTCTCTACGATATCGATACGACCAACACCGTGTTTAGCACCCTTCTCGTTTAGGTAAACCAGCGCGTTGTATGGCGTCATTGTTTCGCCATCAACCGCAACCACTTCACCTTTTTCAACTTTAAGCGTCACTGTTTCAGATTCGTTTGGCGCTTGCTCTGGGTCTACAGTCCAAGCCCAGCAATCTTCATCAGGTGCGTTCCATGTGTTTTCTAGAACACCACCTTCTGTAGAGATATGCCATGCGTTTGCATCACGCGAGTAAATCTTGGTAAGAGAAGCCGTACAAGGGATGTTACGCTCAGCTAGGTAGTCTAGACACTCTTCACGGCTCACTAGATCCCATTCACGCCAAGGTGCAATTACGTGTAGGTCTGGTGCTAGTGCAGCAAATGCACCTTCAAAACGAACTTGGTCATTACCCTTACCTGTACAACCGTGACATAGAGCGTCTGCACCTACTTTACGTGCAACTTCAACCTGTGCTTTCGCAATGATTGGACGAGCCATTGATGTACCTAGAAGGTATTTACCTTCGTAGTAAGCGCCAGTTTTTAGCGTTGGGTAGATGTAATCTGCCACCATCTCTTCTTTAAGGTCAGCGATGTAACACTCAGACGCACCAGAAGCTTTTGCTTTCTCTTCGATTCCAATCAGCTCTTCATCGCCTTGGCCTACATCAGCAACAAATGCGATAACTTCGCAGTCATAGTTCTCTTTCAACCATGGGATGATTACTGATGTGTCTAGACCGCCAGAGTAGGCTACTACAACTTTCTTTACGTTAACTTTGCTCATTTTCTTTCTCCTAGTTTCCATACTGCACATGGCGGTCAGCGTTGGAAATCACTTTAATAATTATATGTTTAATCTGTTTATCTAAATTCTTTAGTAGTAACTCGTAGTGAGGTCTACTGAGGTAAAAACTGTGTTCCTATGCTCTTACCTGCAAAAAGTTGTGTCAGCTTGTCTGGGTATCGCCAGGTTGCAACTTCAATTGGTCGTCCTAGGTCATTAGCCGCTTCTAGTGCAGCTTGTACTTTCACGATCATGCCATCGGTAATCACTTTACCTTTAATAAGGTCATCGGCTTGTTGCTGATTAAGGCTTGGAATCAGGTGGCCTTTACCATCCAATACACCACTGACATCAGAAAGCAGTACCAGTTCAGCATCAAGCGCGCCAGCTACAGCTACAGCAGCTTGGTCTGCATTGACGTTCATCAGTTGGCCTTGCTCAGTCAAACCAATCGAGCTAATGATTGGCAGTGCGCCAGCATTAAGAATCGCTTGCAGGACGGTGGAGTCGCCCGGCTCCGCTTTACCTACCGCACCCAATTCAGGGTTCAGCTCGCTGACTTTACATAAACCACCATCAGCTAGGCTCAAACCAACGGCGTTGATGCCGTCTTTAATCGCCTGACCTTGAAGCAATTTGTTGGCTGTGCCCGCTAGCGCACCAGCGATCACAGGAATCTGATCATAAGGAGTAACACGTAGCCCTTCTTTCTTAACCGTTTCAAGGTTCAACTTATTCATCAAATCATCAACAAGGTAACCACCGCCGTGAACAATCACGATTGGTCGTTGTGCCTGTTGTTGGTAAGCAGAGATAGCACCAAATAACTTGCTAAGTGTTTCACCACAAGATAGCGCAGCGCCACCTAACTTTATGATTAATGGTTGATTATTAAGGCTCATATCTAGATTTCCTTACACTAACGCAGTTAATGGTGCAAAACCATAACGTAAATTTAAACACTGCATCGCTTGACTAGATGCACCCTTTAATAAGTTATCAATCGCTGAAACAACGATGATGTGCTGACCTTGTACCTTCCAGCCTAAATCGCAGAAAGGTGTTTGTTCTACATCTTGAATTCTTGGCAATGTCTCTTCGAGTAATCTCACGGCTGGTTTACCTTGATAAGCTTGCTCGAAGGCCTCTTGTATCTGTTGTTCTGTCACACCGTCAGCCAGTTTCATGGTAATGGTCGCTAAAATGCCACGCTTAAAGTTGCCTAGGTGCGGGGTGAAAATCACATCACATCCTAGATGTGCAGCCATTTCAGGTTGATGACGGTGGTTGAATACACCATAAGCTTGCAGGCTTACTTCGCAGAAGCTGTTGACCATACTCGCCTTGCGGCCTGCTCCAGTGACACCACTGGTCGCGTTAATCACCGGCCATTGATTCTCATCCAGTAGCTTCGCTTCAACCAAAGGCTTAATCGCCAGTTGTGATGCCGTTGGGTAACAACCCGCGACGGCGACAAGTTGAGCCTCTTTGATTTCTTGTTCGTTCCATTCAGCTAAACCGTAAGCCGCTTTGTCTAGCCATTGTTCGTGTTGATGTTCAAAACCGTAAAACTCTTGATAGAAGTTTTCGCCTTTAACTCTGAATGCACCCGATAGGTCGAACACTTGGCAATCGTTCTCAAGGAAGATTGGCGCTAGGTCGTGACTTACCTCGTGTGCAGTGGCTAAGAAAATCACATCAGACTGTTTAGCCACTTCTTCCGGATTTGTTAAAGGTTGCACTGGCATATCAATCAGGCCAGCTAACTTACCGTGCAGTGCCGCGATAGGTTTGCCCGCGTCTACACTATTGGCTGAGACATATAAACCTGATAGCGTGAGCTCAGGGTGTCTGTTTATCATTAGAGCCAGTTCTGCTCCTGTGTAGCCGCTTGCGCCAATGATCGTGGTTTTCAACATCTCAACACATCCATTCTTGAGGTAAGTTACATTTCAAATTTGACTATTCATACTTAATTTTTAGCTTTATTTGATTTCTTATGCATTAAATATGATTTAATATGTGTTTTACCGACTTATGGTTTTCCTGTCAATAGTAGAAGTGAAGTTATTATGCAATTACCGAGTTTTCTTGAGGTCTATAAAGGCCTAATTTCCACCGACTCCATTAGCTCAACCGATCCAAGCTGGGATCATGGCAACGAGAAAGTGATCGAAAAAATGGCTCAATGGTTTAAAGACGTAGGCTTTAGTGTTGAGGTGGTAGAGGTCGAACCCGGCAAGCATAATATGGTCGCAAAGATGGGTTCTGGCGAAGGGGGCTTACTGCTTGCAGGACACAGCGATACGGTGCCATTCGATGAAGGACGTTGGAATTTCGATCCTCACGCACTAACAGAACACAACAACCGCTTCTACGGATTAGGCACCGCCGATATGAAAGGCTTTTTCGCTTTCGTTTATGAAGCTGCGAAGAAGATGGATTGGAGCAAACAGACCAAGCCGCTTTATGTATTAGCAACCTGTGATGAAGAAACCACTATGTTGGGTGCGCGTCACTTCACTGAGAATGCGCCATTTAAACCGGACTACTGCATCATTGGTGAGCCAACCAGCCTCGTGCCGATTCGTGGTCATAAAGGTCATGTCGCCAACGCAGTACGAGTAACCGGTAAATCAGGCCACTCTTCTGATCCAGCATTAGGCGTCAACGCCATTGAGATCATGCATGAAGTGCTGTTTGCTTTAATGCAGCTGCGTGACAAGCTAGTCAAAGAGTACCATCACCCAGGTTTTGCAATTCCAAGCCCTACTCTAAATCTTGGGCATATTCACGGAGGAGATAGCGCTAACCGTATCTGTGGCTGCTGTGAACTACACTATGACGTTCGTCCTTTGCCCGGTATTAGCTTAGATGGCTTAGATAACATGCTGCGCAGCGCACTTAAAGAAGTGGAAGCAAAATGGCCGGGCAGAATTGAAATTACTCCCCTGCATGAGCCAATCCCAGGCTATGAGTGCCAGCACGACCATCCATTTGTCGGTGGCATGGAATCAGTTTGTGAGATTGAATCGCAAACCGTGAACTACTGTACTGAAGCACCTTTCCTTCAAGAGTTATGTCCAACCTTGGTGTTAGGTCCAGGCTCAATTGACCAAGCTCACCAACCGGATGAGTTCTTAAGCTTCGATTTTATTGACCCAACAATTGATGTTCTGAGTAAATCGATCCGTAAATATTGTTTTTAGTTATTACTTCCCTTCCAATATTTTCGTATATGAGCCACCCAAAAAGGTGGCTTTTATTCTGTTATCCCTGACACAGCCTGATCTTGTAATTAAATTTCACTTTTTCTCTAAGTTTTGAAAAATTTACTTCTCCCGCATTTTTAAACCTAATAATTGCAAACTTAGAATGCTTTATTTGACTAGATACAGCACTTTTCGCTAGATTGTGTACTTAACAAGGAACAATGGATGTAATTTTTTTACGAGGCAGGATGACAATGAACGAGAAATACGCCGCTCTCAAGAGTAACGTAAGCATGCTGGGACGCTTGCTAGGTAACACAATCCAAGATGCACATGGTGACGTTATCTTAGAGAAAGTGGAGACTATCCGTAAACTTTCCAAATCCGCCCGCGCAGGCAACAAAGCTGACCGTGACAGCCTAGTTGAAGAAATCAAAAACCTGCCGAACGAACAACTCACTCCTGTTGCTCGTGCATTTAACCAATTTCTCAACCTCACCAACATGGCAGAGCAATACCACACCATCTCTCGCCACTGTGAGGAGCATGTTTGTGAACCAGACGTGCTGCAATCTCTATTTTCTAAACTAAATCAAAATGACATCAGCAAGCTAGACGCGGCTCAAGCCGTTCGCGACCTGAACATTGAACTCGTTTTGACCGCTCACCCAACAGAAATCACTCGTCGAACCATGATCAACAAGCTGGTTAAGATCAACGAGTGTCTGTCTAAATTAGAATTAAGCGACCTATCACACAAAGAACGCGTGAAAACCGAACGTCGCCTAGAGCAGCTTATCGCTCAAGGTTGGCACTCTGATGTGATTCGTCAGCAACGCCCGACACCACTTGATGAAGCTAAGTGGGGCTTTGCGGTTGTAGAAAACTCGCTTTGGGAAGCCGTGCCTGATTTCCTACGTGATATGGATGGCCGACTAAAAGGTTACCTTGGTGAAGGCCTACCAATCGATGCACGCCCAGTTCACTTCTCATCTTGGATGGGTGGCGACCGCGATGGTAACCCATTCGTAACGCACACCATCACCAAAGAAGTACTGCGCCTATCTCGCTGGAAAGCCGCTGATCTGTACCTAGGTGACGTGAACGAGCTGATTACTGAACTGTCGATGACGAAGTGTAATGATGCCGTTCGTGAATTGGCTGGCGATGAGCACGAGGCTTACCGTGCAATCCTTAAGAGCTTACGCACTCTGCTGAACAACACGCTAGAAGTGCTTGATGCAAAACTGCATGATGCTGAAGTACCGAAGAAAGAAACACTGCAGAACATCGACCAACTTTGGACACCACTTTACGCGTGTTACCAATCGCTGCACGAATGTGGCATGGGCGTAATCGCGGATGGTTCTCTGCTTGATACCCTACGTCGCCTAAAAGCATTCGGTGTGCATTTAGTTCGTCTCGATGTTCGTCAAGAAAGTACACGTCACTCAGATGTCCTATCTGAACTGACTCGCTACCTAGGCATTGGCGATTACGACCAGTGGAGCGAGCAAGACAAGATTGCTTTCTTAACCAATGAATTAAGCTCAAAACGCCCACTGCTACCACGCGATTGGGAACCTTCTGAACAGGTCAAAGAGGTTTTAGACACCTGTAAAGTGGTTGCTGCTCAACCTCGTGAAGCCTTCGGTGCTTACGTAATTTCTATGGCTCGTACAGCATCGGATGTGCTGGCTGTTCACTTGCTGCTGCAAGAATGTGGTTGCCCGTACCGCATGGACGTATGTCCATTGTTCGAAACGCTGGACGACTTGAACAACTCAGAAGCAGTAATGAAACAGCTAATGAGCATCGATTTGTACCGTGGCTTTATCCAGAACCACCAAATGGTGATGATCGGATATTC
The DNA here is from genome assembly GCF_025195005.1 of Vibrio sp. NC2. Lineage (NCBI taxonomy): Bacteria > Pseudomonadati > Pseudomonadota > Gammaproteobacteria > Vibrionales > Vibrionaceae > Vibrio > Vibrio sp. NC2. The sequence continues at coordinate 97,473 of NZ_JANVFC010000011.1, read as the reverse complement.
TGACTCAGCAAAAGATGCTGGCGTAATGTCTGCAGGTTGGGCGCAATACGACGCAATGGACAAGCTGGTTAAGGTTTGTGAAGAAGAAGGCATTGAACTGACTCTATTCCACGGTCGTGGTGGTACGGTTGGTCGTGGTGGTGCTCCAGCGCACGCAGCCCTACTTTCTCAACCACCTAAGAGCTTGAAAGGCGGCTTACGTGTAACAGAGCAAGGCGAAATGATCCGCTTTAAACTTGGCTTGCCAGATGTTGCCGTAAACAGTTTCAACCTATACGCAAGTGCGATTCTAGAAGCGAACCTTCTACCGCCACCTGAACCAAAGCAAGAGTGGCGCGACCTAATGGAAGTGCTTTCTCAAGTTTCTTGTGAGGCTTACCGCAACGTAGTTCGTGGCGAAGAGAAATTTGTACCTTACTTCCGTCAAGCGACACCTGAGCTAGAGCTCGGCAAACTGCCACTCGGTTCTCGCCCAGCGAAACGTAACCCGAACGGTGGCGTAGAAAGCCTACGTGCGATTCCATGGATCTTCTCTTGGAGCCAAAACCGTTTGGTACTTCCAGCATGGTTAGGTGCAGGTGAAGCAATCCAATACTCCGTAGATCAAGGCCATCAAGCGCTACTTGAAGAGATGTGTCGCGAATGGCCATTCTTTTCTACTCGTCTAGGTATGCTGGAAATGGTTTACTCGAAGTGCAACATGGAAATTGCGAAGTACTACGACCAACGCCTTGTTGATAAAGAACTGCTGCCGTTAGGTGAGTTACTGCGTGAACAGCTACAAAAAGACATCAAAGCGGTACTAAATGTAGAGAACAACGAGAACCTGATGCAGAGTGACCCTTGGGGACTTGAGTCAATTCGTCTACGTAACATCTATGTTGAGCCACTAAACATGCTTCAAGCGGAACTGCTTTACCGTACTCGTAAGTGTGAAACACCACCAGCAGAGCTAGAAGAAGCACTAATGGTGACGATTGCAGGTATTGCAGCAGGTATGCGAAATACTGGTTAATTAGTGATTCCTACTATAACTTAATCAGCATTTACATCTACAAAAAGAACAAAAGGTCGCCATGTGCGGCCTTTTTATTTCACCAGATAACCACTAGTAAGTATTTTGTCAGTTTTTTGGGTTATTTTGTCCATGTATTCTACTTTATGCTTATTATTTAGATATACTACTGCTCCGCTGCGGAAACACTCCAAAAAAATAATCTGCAGCAACTTGACCTATAAACTGGTCAACCTAGGTGATAAACGGCTTTGTAAGGTGACATAACCAACCGCCGAGTTGGTGCTACTTAGACATAACCAATATAACGTGCCATTAGAAGCACACTTGTTGTCTAAGTATTTGTTTACTGTTTACCATTTGGATTTCAGACATGTCATTACCACACGTAATTCTAACCGTTTTAAGTACACGCGATGCTACTGGTTACGATATCACAAAAGAATTCTCTTCAAGCATTGGTTACTTCTGGAAAGCTAGCCACCAACAAGTTTACCGCGAGCTAAATAAAATGGCTCAGAACGACCAGGTAACTTGCGTGCTTGAGCCTCAAGAAGGCAAACCTGATCGTAAAGTTTACTCTATCACTGACGCAGGCCGTGGCGCGCTAGGTGAATGGTTTGAACAACCAACTGCACACCCAACCGTTCGTGACGAGTTCTCAGCTAAGCTAATGGCTTGTGCTGTACAGCCTGCTGACGCTTACCGTGTACAACTTGCTGAGCTAGTTGAAGAGTCTCGCAAACTGGTTTCTCACTACAAAGAAATCGAAGCGGCTTACTACGCAACGCCATCTACACTAGACAAGCAAGCACGCCTAGAGCGTTTAACGCTTCGTCGTAACCTACTTATCCGTGAAGCATGGATTGTATGGGCGGACGAAGTACTGCTTGAACTTGGTGCTCTTGCTTAAGTTAAGCTAGAAAAGCAAAAGGCTTGAACTCTTAGAGTCCAAGCCTTTTTTGTATCTATCGGATTTGAGATTTACAGCAAATAGCGCTTTAACAAGGCTGAAGCTTAATTACAGCGCAGCAACTTGTGGGCGAACACCTAGAGTATGGCAAAGTGCGTAGGTCATTTCTGCACGGTTTAGCGTGTAGAAGTGGAAGTCTTTCACACCTTCACGGCTCAGCGTACGAACCATATCGATCGCTTGGCTCGCACCGACTAACTGGCGAGTCGTTGGATCATCATCCAAACCTTCGAATTGCTTCGCCATCCAGCCCGGTACTTTTACGTTATTCATCGCAGCGAAACGAGACGCTTGTTTGAAGTTAGAAACAGGTAAGATGCCCGGAACAATCTCAACATCCACACCAGCCGCCACACAACGGTCACGAAAGCGTAGGTAGCTTTCTACATCGAAGAAGAACTGAGTGATAGCACGGTTAGCACCGGCATCTACTTTACGCTTTAGGTTAATTAGATCAGATTGAGCGCTTTTTGCTTCAGGGTGAACCTCAGGGAATGCCGCTACTGAGATATCAAAATCGTGGCGAGATTTAAGCAGCTCGACTAAATCAGACGCGTACATCTCTGGCGCACCGCCGCCTGCTGGAATGTCACCACGCAACGCAACAATGCTTTCAATACCATTTGCCCAGTAGTCGTCAGCAATTTGAATCAACTCTTCACGGCTCGCATCAATACATGTGAGGTGTGGTGCTGCCACTAGGCCAGTTTGGTTCTTAATTTCTTTAATGATTGAGTGGGTACGGTCACGTTCACCCGAGTTTGCACCGTAAGTTACCGATACAAATTTTGGTTGAAGTGTTTTAAGACGGTGAACAGAGTTCCACAAGGTCTCTTCCATCTTCTCACTGCTTGGTGGAAAAAACTCAAATGACACATTGATGTTGTCAGAAAGCTCAGCGATATTCTGATTTAAAGCGTCGATATGACTAGCGTGTGTGTATCCCATCTTACTCTCCCTGTGGCAAAAGCAACCACTAAAACTCAAATCCTTAAACGACGTTTAGACGTCTATATGTCTGTAGAATGTATTGAATACGATTTAATGTCAACAGATCCATTATGAATTTTTCTCAAGTAGATCGTGAGTAAAACTCAAGTCGTTAGATGGGTCGCAAAGCAGAAATAATGTAGAAAAAAGGCTGACAAACACATCGTGCTTTCAGCCTTATTTATCTTAGTGAATAGTATGCTATTTAGACACTAAACCAACCGATCTGAAAATCAAAACAGGCTAGACATTCTGTTTAAGTCAGATTGAATTGCACCAGCTGTGACTTCACGTCCTGCACCTGGGCCACGGATCACCAATGGATTATCTTTGTACCATTTGCTCTCAATCGCAAAGATATTATCACAGGGCAGTAAGTTCGCCAGTGCGTGCTCTTTCGATAGTGCTTCAACACCTACGGTTGCTTTACCATTCTTCTCCAAACGCGCTACGTAACGCAGAACCTTTTGTTGAGAGTGCGCTTTTTCCAAACGCTCAGCCAACTCTTCGCTTAGAACAGAAGCTTTATCGAAGAAGTCATCCACTGATAGCTCTTGCAGCTCTGCAGGTACGAGCGATTCCACTTTTACGTTTTCAGGTTCGATATCCAAACCCGATTCACGCGCTAGAATCACCAGCTTACGCATGACATCTGAGCCATCAAGGTCAGCTCTTGGGTCTGGTTCAGTCAGGCCTTGTTGCCACGCTAAGTCGACTAACTCGCTGAATGGCACCGTGCCATCAAACTGTTGAAACAACCAAGACAAAGTGCCAGAGAAAATACCAGACAGAGCAATGATATCGTCACCGCTCTCACGCAGGTCTCGCACAGTGTGGTTGATAGGTAAACCAGCACCCACTGTCGCGTTGTACAGCCAGTGACGGCTGATCTTAGCGAAAGCATCTTGTACCTGATGGTAATACTCGCTTGATGCAGAGCCAGCCACCTTGTTAGCCGAGATCAGGTGGATACCTTGTTGTGCAATTTGCAGGTACTTTGCTGCAAGCACAGGGCTTGCGGTGACATCGAGTACTACCGCTTCATCGTAACCCTGAATAGAACCCAAACGCTCTAACCAGTCGTTACCATTGTTGGCAATCGCTTCATCATCAAAGCGCTTGCTCACAGAAGTCGCATCAATGCCTTGATCGTCGAACCAATAAGTTTGGCTATCAACCACCGCAACCAATTCAAAGTTCATTCCACGACGCTTTTCAAGTTCCGCTTTTTGCTCAGCAAACAGGCTTAACCAACTTGAACCAATGTTACCCTTACCACACAAAGCAATCGCAACACGCTTCTGCGCTTGGAACAGCTGAGAGTGAATGCCTTTCACTAGGCTTGATGTTTCACTCTTACGAATCACAGCCACCAAGCTTAAGCCTGAGTTTGCTTCTGAGATAAACTCAACTGGCGAGCTCTTGAGCTGCTGATAGAAACCGTAGCAATGGTTCGGGTTCTTAGTCACACCTGCACCCACCGCCGCAATCAGAGAGAAGCCTTCTTTAAGCTTAATTTCCGCTTCAATCGCGTGATCTTGTAGATATTCTAATGCACCACCAGCGATCTCTTCCGTGTAAGCAAGGCGCAAGCAGTGTTGATCGGGTTCTAATTCATAAGCAAGCGGCTCTAATTGAGCACGCTTAAGCCCTTCAAGGACTTCACTCTCCAGACGGTCGAAATCATGGCCGTGACCAAAAGTCAGTTGCACGATAAGAACTTCATCCAAAGAAGTAATGATTTTTGCACCACGCCCCGATGCTAGTACTCGCTCTATCTGTGTAGAGCCCGCCTCCGGCTGGTAGCTGCAGCGTAAGCTTAAGTCCATAGCACTTTGAGCCACAGGCTGTAGCGTTCGGCTATGGAGCACTGGAGCCGCCAGACGAGCGAGTTCACTCGCTTCATCAAGGCGAAGCAGAGGCAACAAACACGCATCCGAAACCAAACGAGGGTCTGCGCTGTATACGCCCGCCACATCACTCCAGATTGTCACGCGTTCAACTTCAGCCAGAGCACCAATCACGGTTGCTGAGTAATCCGAACCGTTACGACCAAGCAGCACCGTTTCGCCTTCGCAGTTCTGAGCCATAAAGCCAGTAATTACCACGCGGCAATGTGCATGCTGCGCCAAGGCTTCTTTAATCAGAGGATAAGAGCGTGCGCGGTCAACTTCAGGTTGAGCACCCGCTTCTGCACGTAAAAAAGCACGCGCATCTTGAGCAACCGCTTGTAAGTCATGCTGGCATAACAACGTCGCCAACAAACGTGAAGACCAAACCTCACCATGACCCAGTACTTGTGCTTTTTGTGCTTCACTCAAGGGAGCCGTTAGCTCACCCAAAGCGGTAAATTCTTGTTGGATGGTTGCCGTTAGTTGCGAGGCGGCTTCACCTTCAAGCAGAGCCTCAATCAGTTCAAGTTGAAACTGACGAAGGGTTTGCAGGCATTCATGAGCAATACGACCATCTTTGTCGAGCGCTTCGACAAACTCAATTAAGCGGTTGGTTGTTTTGCCTGCGGCCGATACCACCACCAAATCCGTCGCTGATGAATATTCTCTAAGAATGTTGACCACGCGTTGGTAACATTCAGGGTTCGCTAAACTGCTGCCACCAAATTTATGTAGCTGGCGAAAGGTTGCCATTATTAAGCCTCCCCTTCAGCAATAAAGCGTTGTGTTTTTTCAAACGCTTGCTTGAGATCGTCGATTAGGTCTTCCGCATCTTCAAGGCCAACAGAAAGGCGCAGTAGTTGTTGAGAAACACCCGCTTCTGCCAATGCTTCTTCGCCCATCGCACGGTGAGTCATCGACGCAGGGTGACAAATCAGGCTTTCAACCCCACCCAGTGATTCAGCCAAAGAAAATAGCTCTAACTTATCTACAAAATATTTAAGTGCTTCAAAAGAGCCCGCAAACTCAAAGCTCAACATGGAACCAAAGCCCAACTGTTGTTTCTTCGCGATCTCGTGACCCGGGTGTTCAGGAAGGCTTGGGTGGTAAATAGTGCCCACCAGATCTTGTTGTTGCAGAGCCGTCAGAATTTCACGTGAACTCTCTTCGTGAACACGCATACGCGCACCTAGCGTGCGAATACCACGTAGAGTCATGTAACTATCAAATGGTGTGCCGGTCGCACCAATACAGTTGCCCCACCATGCAAGCTCTTCAGCGTGCTCTTCAGTTTTCGTCACTACAACGCCACCAATAACATCTGAGTGTCCGTTGATGTATTTGGTGGTTGAGTGGATAACAAAATCAGCACCCAGCTCTAAAGGCTTTTGGAACACAGGCGTCAAAAACGTGTTATCGACAGCAACCAGAGCACCAACCTCTTTCGCTTTACGGCAAGTCTCTGCAATATCAACCACACGAACTAACGGGTTCGATGGCGTTTCTATTAAGATCAACTTTGGCTTGAGCGCGATCGCCGCATCCAACGCTGCTTGATCCGATTGATCAACGAACAAAACTTTGAAGTCACCTTTTAACGAGCGGGTATTAAACAGGCGGTAAGTACCGCCGTAGCAGTCGTGCGGAGCGATAATAAGATCATCGCCACCTAAGAAAGCCGAAACCCATAAATTAAGCGCCGAAGTACCGCAGTTAGTCACCACTGCACCTTTGCCAGACTCAAGCTCAAACAATGCCGTTTCTAATAAACCACGATTTGGGTTACCAGAACGGGTGTAATCGTACTTTGGCACTTCACCAAAAGCGGGAAACCCATAGTTAGTCGAAAGATAAATAGGTGGGACAACGGCATGGTGTTGCGTGTCTGACTCGATACCAGTACGTACTGCGATTGTTGCTGGCTTCCGGCTGCTCATAGGTGCTTCCTTACAAGTTTTGCGTCTGAGAATCACAGCGGCTTGTCGGCATTCTGCGGCTGTGTTAGATATATGTTATTCACTTTACTTTCATAAATGTGAGACGTCAACACTTCTGGACGTCTATATGTCTTTGCTTATGGCAGTAAATCCCGCTAAAATCACCACTATTAATTTATTCTAACAACTAAAGTGATGAAGGTACGCAATGGCCGACTGGAATGGTGAATACATAAGCCCATATGCTGAGCATGGAAAGAAAAGCGAACAAGTAAAAAAAATTACAGTTTCTATCCCTCTAAAAGTGTTAAAGGTTCTTACTGACGAGCGCACTCGCCGCCAGATTAATAACCTACGCCATGCAACAAACAGTGAGCTACTGTGCGAAGCCTTTCTACATGCGTACACTGGCCAACCACTGCCAACGGATGAAGATCTCCGTAAAGACCGTCCAGACGACATCCCGACTGAAGTGAAAAAGCTGATGACAGAGATGGGTATCGAATTCGAAGCGTTTGACGAAGAATAAAAACAACTCAGTCACTGCCTTCAATATTGATTCGCTATAGCTGAACCTTATTTGTCACATCACCCACTACGTTATCGGTAGCTGCTCTGTGAATGATAGACATAAAAAAACCGACTCCTATGAGTCGGTTTTTTATTATTCTTTTTTGCTCAATAGAGCAACAGCTATTAAGTTATTAAGCTATTAAGCTATTAAGCTATTAAGCTATTAAATTATTAAATTATTAAGGCATTAAAGCCATTAAGCCATATAGTTAGCAGGCATCTCAATACGAGCTACGCCAGATTCAACGGCCGCTACTGCAACCGCTTTTGCTACGCGAGGAAGTAGACGTGGGTCCATTGGCTTAGGAATGATGTAGCCTTTACCAAACTCCAGTGCAGTCTCACCGGCAGCGGCGAGTACTTCCGCTGGCACTTCTTCTTTCGCTAGTTCACGAATCGCTTTAACCGCAGCCAGCTTCATCTCATCATTGATTTCGCTCGCACGCACATCAAGCGCACCACGGAAAATGAATGGGAAACAAAGTACGTTGTTTACTTGGTTCGGGTAATCGCTACGGCCTGTACCCATGATAAGGTCAGAACGAACTTCATGAGCAAGTTCTGGCTTGATCTCTGGATCTGGGTTTGAACATGCAAACACAACAGGCTTATCAGCCATCAACGTGAGTGCTTTAGCTGGTAGCAGGTTAGGACCCGATACGCCCAAGAACAGGTCAGCGCCTTCAATAACATCTTCAAGCGTGCGCTTGTCCGTATTATTTGCGAATAGCGCTTTGTATTCATTCAAGTCTTCACGACGAGTGTGGATTACACCTTTACGGTCAAGCATGTAGATCTTCTCACGCTGAGCGCCACACTTAATCAGCAGTTCCATACAAGCAACCGCCGCTGCGCCAGCACCCAAGCAAACGATCTTACACTCTTCAAGCTTCTTACCTTGAAGCTCAATCGCGTTCAGCATACCTGCAGCCGTTACAATCGCTGTACCGTGTTGGTCATCATGGAAAACAGGGACATCACAACGTTCAATCAGGCGACGCTCAATCTCAAAACAGTCAGGTGCTTTGATGTCTTCTAGGTTAATACCGCCGAATGTATCTGCGATATTCGCAACCGTATCAACGAACTCATCGATTGTGCGGTGTTTTACTTCAATATCGATAGAATCTAAACCAGCAAAACGCTTAAACAGTAGCGCTTTACCTTCCATAACAGGTTTAGAAGCAATAGGGCCAAGGTTACCTAGGCCAAGAATCGCTGTACCGTTAGAGATAACTGCAACCATGTTACCTTTACCTGTGTACTTATAAACGTTATCAACGTTCTGAGCGATCTCGCGAACAGGCTCAGCCACACCTGGGCTGTATGCAAGTGCTAGGTCTTCTGCAGAGTTTGCAGGCTTCGTCAGTTCTACGGCAATTTTGCCTGGAATTGGGAACTCATGGTAATCAAGAGCTTGCTGACGGAATTGTTCTTGAGGCGATAACGCTTGAGAGGATTGATCTTGGCGGCTGTCTTCAGACATAGGTGTAGGTTCCTAGGATATTATTATTTGGGGGATCTTGTTCATGTTAATAGATGTACTTCAAAGTTCCTAGGTGGTTAAAGCCTCTGTCTCATTAAAAAACGAGATTTCACTACTAATAAGACCAGTGAGCAGTTGAAATTACTGTCGCTTGTTGAACTTTCGAGCGGATTTCAAGAATGAAGTGTTGGGTGTAAGTTATGAAACAAAATTTAAGCGGGTTGCCTGTCGTTTTCGAGAAGTTGATGGCTGAATAAGATTCAGCGTTTTCTTAAATTTCAGGCAACAAAAAAGGACACCGAAGTGTCCTTTTTATGTCTAAATAGCGAGAATTACTTCTTGCTAGAAAGAGCACCGAAACGCTTGTTGAAGCGATCAACACGGCCGCCAGTATCTACGATACGTTGCTTACCAGTGTAGAATGGGTGACATTTGTCACATACGTCTAGGTGGATAGATTCTTTTGCAAGCGTTGAGTTGAACTCAAATGTGTTGCCGCAAGAACAAGTTGCAGAAACTGCTTTGTATTCTGGGTGGATACCAGTTTTCATGGGATAACCTCAAGTAGGCCGTGTCGCTATACGATTCTAAGCCGCACACCACACGTAGTTAAAAAATAAAATAAAGACACCGCTGCATCACTAAACTGCGATAAAGCCATACCTTTAAGGCGCAGTATAGTAATGAATCTATAAGGCAGGATCAACTGATTTGATACATTTTTCACCAATAGCCTCTTTTATTTCCTTTGTCGGCCTGAGATTTCGGGCTCTCGTTATCTTCCAGTGTTAACTCGATACTCTCATCCAAACTGCTCCTCGAATTTAACGCCCTTATCCATTAGACTGTTCGCTCTCGTCAACTCAGATAAAGCTGTCCCTTTATGCGTCCAATGATTGCCCGCGTGGCACTGCCTGTTCCACTAGACAAGCAGTTCGATTACAAGATTCCTAACCACCTATTCCCGATTATTGGTGGACGAGTCTCTGTGCCTTTTGGACGACAAACCTTAACAGGTATTGTTACAGCTCTGGTTAACGAATCTGAATTCGAGCTAGACAAGCTCAAGCCCATTAAAGCCTTATTAGACAACCAACCTGTTTGGCCAGAATCGGTCTACTCACTCTTGGTATGGTGCAGCCAGTTCTATCAGTATCCACTGGGTGAAACCTTGGCTAATGCTCTACCAAGCGCTTTACGAAAAGGCAAAGCTGCCGACTTCGCAACGCTTGTCGAGTGGCAATTGACCCCATCAGGCAGAGATCAACTGATGCAAGGCTTTGGTCGTGCGGTTAAGCAAGCCAAAGTGATGCACATGCTTGAGCACGGCCCTGTTCCTCATCAAGAATTCATTGATGAGGAAGTCGGGAGCGCGGTGCTTAAGACGTTGGAAGAGAAAGGTTGGATTGAGTCGGTAGAGAAAAAGCCAAAGCGCCAACCGTGGCCAGTTGAACTTGAAAACGAACAAGACAAGCCGAAGCTCAATGCTGAACAAGCGATCGCTATTGCGACAGTAAATAGCCAAACCGATTTTAGTTGCTTCTTGCTAGAGGGGGTTACCGGCTCAGGTAAAACCGAAGTCTACCTGAATATGATCAAGCCGATTCTCGAGCAAGGTAAACAAGCATTAGTCTTGGTACCGGAAATAGGCCTCACTCCACAAACGATTAATCGCTTTAAGCGTCGTTTTAATGTGCCTGTTGAGGTGATTCACTCTGGATTAAACGATTCTGAACGACTGAATGCTTGGTTATCAGCGCGAGACAAAATAGCGGGCATTGTGATTGGTACGCGCTCGGCTCTGTTCACCCCCTTCGCTGATCTGGGAATTATCATTGTCGATGAAGAGCACGACGCCTCTTATAAGCAGCAAGATAGCCTACGCTACCACGCTCGTGATGTAGCGATCATGCGTGCTCATAAAGCGCAGATCCCGGTTGTGTTAGGCTCGGCGACTCCGGCCTTTGAAACGCTGCACAACGCTCAGATCGGTAAATACAGTTACCTCACCCTGACTTCACGTGCGGGTGTCGCGCTGCCGACCACCAATAAAGTGTTGGATGTAAAGGGTGAATATCTAGAAAGTGGCTTGTCTGCTTCTTTGATTGCTGAAATGCAAAGACACCTCAAAGCAGGCAACCAAGTGATGTTGTTTCTCAACCGCCGTGGGTTCTCTCCAGCACTGATGTGTCACGATTGTGGTTGGACAGCGGAATGTAAGCGTTGTGATGCCTACTACACCTATCACCAATACAGCAATGAGATGCGCTGCCACCACTGTGGTTCTCAGCAGCATATCGTACACAATTGCCAAGGTTGTGGTTCAGCGAACTTAGTGACGGTGGGTGTTGGTACCGAACAGCTAGAGGCTCAACTTGGTCAGCTATTCCCTGAATACAAAACCATTCGTATTGACCGAGACAGCACCCGCCGCAAAGGCAGCTTAGAAAGTGCGCTCGAGTCGATTCGTAAAGGTGAATACCAAATTCTTATCGGTACACAGATGCTTGCTAAAGGTCACCACTTTCCTGACGTGACACTTGTGGCGTTATTGGATGTTGACGCCTCTTTATATAGTAGTGACTTCCGCGCCTCTGAACGGTTGGCTCAACTGTTTACTCAAGTTGCCGGTCGAGCAGGCCGTGCCAGTAAGCCGGGTGAGGTTATCTTACAAACTCACCATCCAGAACATGGCTTGTTACAAGCGTTGCTGCACAAAGACTATAACCACTTTGCCCAAACCGCATTGGCCGAGCGTAAACAAGCGATGCTGCCACCTTATACCTTTATGACTCTGTTTAGAGCGGAAGCCAATGACACACGTTTGGTGGAAGAGTTCTTGCGTCAGGTTCGTCATACATTAGAATCGCACCCCTTGTTTGACCAATATTGCATGGTTCTAGGCCCCACCCCAGCGCCACTGGCCAAGCGAGCGGGTAAATCACGCTGGCAGTTGATTCTACAAACTCAGACTCGTTCGTTAATGCAGAAGTTATTAATGAGTGCCAAGCCGGCAATTAATATGTTACCTGCTGCGAAAAAAGTCCGTTGGTCACTCGATATTGAGCCGCAAGATTTGAGCTAAACCTACTTGGGTTAAAACTAATGATAAGTTTGTTCACAAATATTTCATATTTCTCGTGAGCAACCTCACACTAGTCATGTGATTTTTGTTAATCTAGCCGTAACTTTACACGGATGAAACGAATAAAATATTGCAATAAAAAAAGTGTTAGCAACACTTTCATAATATCTATCCGATTGTATTAATTATTCACGCCTTAAATACTTAGGCGACAAAGGAACTTAAAAGAGGGTTTAATTTATGGCGACAATGAAGGATGTTGCCCAGCTAGCAGGCGTCTCAACGGCAACGGTATCACGTGCATTGATGAACCCTGAAAAAGTCTCGGTTTCTACTCGTAAGCGAGTTGAGACAGCAGTACTTGAAGCTGGATACTCACCCAATACATTAGCTAGAAATTTACGTCGCAACGAATCAAAAACCATCATCACTATCGTTCCTGATATCTGTGACCCTTACTTCGCCGAAATCATTCGTGGTATCGAAGATGCCGCTGTAGAGAATGACTACCTCGTTCTACTGGGTGACAGTGGCCAACAAAAGAAGCGTGAGTCTTCATTTGTTAACTTGGTCTTCACAAAACAAGCAGACGGTATGCTACTGCTTGGCACTGATCATCCGTTTGATGTCAGTAAGCCTGAGCAAAAGAATTTACCGCCAATGGTTATGGCGTGTGAATTCGCACCTGAGCTTGAACTGCCAACGGTTCACATCGACAACCTAACCTCTGCATTTGAAGCCGTGAATTACCTCGCTCAGTTAGGTCATAAGCGCATCGCTCAGATCTCTGGGCCAACGACTGCAACCCTGTGTAAGTTCCGTCAACAAGGCTACCAACAAGCATTGCGCCGCGCTGGAGTATCAATGAACCCAGCTTACAGCACTGTGGGCGATTTCACCTTTGAAGCGGGTGCGCAAGCGGTTCGTCAATTACTCGCACTTCCTGAACAACCTACAGCGATCTTCTGTCATAACGATGCGATGGCGATTGGTGCGATTCAAGAAGCGAAGAAGCTAGGTTTACGCGTTCCTCAAGACCTATCGATTGTTGGCTTCGATGACATCCAATTCGCTCAATACTGCGATCCACCGCTAACCACTATTTCTCAGCCTCGCTATGAGATTGGACGCCAAGCGATGTTGATGATGCTTGATCTATTGAAGGGCAACGATGTGCAAGCAGGTTCGCGTCTGCTTGAAGCTAAATTAGTCGTTAGAGGCAGCACCGCACCACCTCGAATGTAACCCTCGGAAATACCCTTATAAATCTGCGGCACATTTTGATGTGCCGCTTCCATTTCTGCACTATTATCCTCGCGCAATCTGGATTACCATGAGGACAGAATCAGCAACTATTGAATTGTCTTGTGGCTAATAGAGATTATGTAAAGCGTGGTCGTGGCACGAAAAAACCGACCAAGAAACAAGCCCCTCGCCGTAAACCTTGGCGCAGTGGTCTTTTAGCGATCCTCCTTGCCGGTGGTTTTGGTTATGGACTTTACTTATTGAGTAATGATCCTGAGCCGCCAGCACCAACACCTGTGGCTACCAAACCAAAACCTAAGCCAAAACCAGCGAAAGTGATTCCACCGCCTCCAGAAGAGAAGTGGGACTACGTTGAAACGCTGCCAAGCCGCGAGATTGAAGTTAAAGCCAAAGAGCAAGAGATCTCTAAGATCCCTTACGTGATGCAGTGTGGCGCTTACAAAACGTCAGCACAGGCAGAAACGCGCAAGTTAGATATTGCGTTCCAAGGCATCTCGAGTGAAATCCGTAAAAAAGACGGCAGTAGCTGGTACCGTGTGGTTTTAGGGCCATACAAGTTGAAGCGTGACGCCGAGCGCGATCGTCATAAGCTGCAACGGGCGAAAATCGAACCTTGCGCTATTTGGAAAGACACCGATTAGATTTAGATTTAGATTTAGATTTAGCGATAGTCGCAGTCTTACTTAATCTTAGCAAAAGCCGAAAACCAAACTCCGAAAGCCTCCCATTGTGGAGGTTTTCTTTTATTTACTCCCTTTAGTCAGTTTTCCTTACAACTTCCGCCGATAAGTTGCGCGACATCACTCGCCCTTCCTTGAATTATCCGAGCACCATCCTCATATACTTTTTATACCCAAAGATAAGAAATATTAAGAGGCCCTACTCGTGACTACCATTGTATCTGTACGTCGTAATAATAAAGTCGTCATCGCGGGTGATGGACAAGTATCTCTAGGCAATACTGTAATGAAGGGCAATGCCCGTAAAGTACGTCGCCTATACAACAATAAAGTACTGGCAGGTTTTGCTGGCGGTACGGCAGATGCTTTCACGCTATTCGAAAAATTTGAAAGCAAGCTGCAAATGCACCAAGGCCACCTAACCAAAGCTGCCGTTGAGCTGGCGAAGGATTGGCGTAGCGACCGTGCTCTACGTAAATTAGAAGCACTGCTAGCAGTCGCGGATGAAACCGCTTCACTGATCATTACTGGTAACGGTGACGTCGTTCAACCAGAAAACGACCTGATTGCGATCGGTTCGGGCGGTAACTTCGCTCAAGCAGCAGCGACTGCACTATTAGAAAATACTGATTTAGATGCGCGTGAAATCGCAGAAAAGTCGCTGAACATTGCTGGCGATATCTGTGTATTCACCAACCATCACCACACTATTGAAGAACTAGAAAGCACCGTTGAGCTGCCAAAGCCAGAGTAACGACCGCTTCCATCAATAACGTTGTATTCAACAGTGATTAAAGAATTAAGGAAAAACCATGTCTGAGATGACTCCTCGCGAAATTGTTCACGAACTCAATCGCCACATTATCGGCCAAGACAACGCTAAGCGTTCAGTGGCTATCGCTCTACGTAACCGCTGGCGTCGTATGCAGCTTGAAGAAAGCCTGCGTGTTGAAGTTTCGCCAAAAAACATCCTGATGATTGGCCCAACGGGTGTGGGTAAAACTGAAATTGCTCGCCGTCTAGCGAAACTCGCTAATGCGCCGTTCATCAAGGTAGAAGCGACTAAGTTCACCGAAGTTGGCTACGTTGGTAAAGAAGTTGAGACCATCATCCGTGATCTAACGGACGTTGCGATCAAGATGACACATCAACAAGCGATGGAAAAAGTACAATACCGCGCTGAAGAGCAAGCTGAAGAACGTATTCTTGATGCCCTTCTACCACCAGCACGTGATGCTTGGGGTCAGAACGAGCAATCAACTGAAGACACCACCTCTTCAAACACTCGTCAGATTTTCCGCAAGAAACTGCGCGAAGGTAAGCTAGACGACAAAGAGATCGAAGTCGATGTAGCCGCACCGCAAATGGGCGTTGAAATCATGTCACCTCCGGGTATGGAAGAGATGACCAACCAGCTGCAAGGCATGTTCCAAAACCTAGCGGGCGACACCAAGAAAAAGCGTAAGATGAAAATCAAAGACGCATTCAAAGCACTGACGGAAGAAGAAGCTGCGAAGCTTGTGAACCAAGAAGAGCTAAAAGAGAGCGCGATCTTCAACGCTGAAAACAACGGCATCGTATTCATCGATGAGATCGACAAAATCTGTAAGCGTGGCGACAGCTCAGGCCCAGACGTATCTCGTGAAGGTGTTCAGCGCGACCTACTGCCTCTAATCGAAGGCAGCACAGTATCAACGAAGCACGGCATGGTTAAAACTGACCACATCTTGTTTATCACATCAGGTGCTTTCCAAGTGGCTAAGCCATCTGACCTGATCCCTGAACTGCAAGGTCGTCTGCCAATCCGCGTAGAACTTGAAGCACTATCAGCACATGACTTCAAACGTATTCTTACTGAACCAAAGGCGTCACTGACAGAACAGTACATTGCCCTGATGAAAACAGAAGATGTCGGCATTGAGTTCACTGAAGATGGCATCAACCAAATTGCAGACGCAGCATGGCGTGTGAACGAAACTACTGAAAACATCGGTGCGCGTCGTCTACACACAGTCATGGAGCGCCTAATGGATGAAATTTCATTTGACGCAACAGACCGAGCAGGCAGTAAATTGCTGATTGATGAAGCTTATGTAATATCTAAGCTTGGCGAGCTCGTAGAGGACGAAGACCTAAGTCGCTTCATCCTGTAGCACACAAAACTCCAACTTATTGCTCTATCTCAAAGAAATAGCAGCTAATAAGCGAATTCAAGGCCCACTTTCGAGTGGGCTTTTTATTACCCGAAAAATGGGCGTATACTCAAATCACAGTTTGAAACGAAGACTTACAAAGAAATAGACCTACGATGAAACAATCTCTACTGATTTGGCTTGATGCCGCACGACCAAAAACTCTGCCTCTCGCACTCGTCTCTATTCTTACAGGAAGTAGTTTAGCGTTCGCCGGTGGTCAGTTTTCTCTATCAATAGCCCTACTGGCTTTTTTAACTGCCACCTTATTACAAATTTTATCGAACCTAGCCAATGACTATGGTGACGCAGTAAAAGGCACAGACAACGAAAACCGTCTGGGGCCAACACGCGCAATGCAATCCGGCGCGGTGACCGCGAAAACCATGAAGCAAGCCATTATCCTCAACATCGTGTTTACCATGCTCGCTGGGCTGATTCTTATTTTTCATGCCTTAACCTCGATTGAAAGCATCTTATCTTTCATCGCGTTAGGCGTATTAGCCATAATGGCTGCCATCGCTTACACCGTGGGCAATAAACCTTATGGTTATATTGGCCTTGGCGACTTATCGGTATTTATCTTCTTCGGTTTGTTAGGCGTTTCAGGCACATACTTCCTACACACTGGTCATGTTGAGCCAAGCCTATTTCTTCCGGCCTTAGGCTGTGGATTAATGGCGGTTGCGGTACTCAACATCAACAACATGCGTGATATAGAGAACGACAGTGAATGTGGTAAGCGCACCATGGCGGTTCGCCTAGGGCAACGCAAAGCCAAACACTATCATTTTGCACTGCTTGGGCTCGCCCTTGCATCTTTCGCCATCTACCTACTGATTCAAGAAAAACCGGTCTGGATCAGCCTGCCGTTTTTATTAAGCATTGTTATTGTTTACAAACATGGCAAGGCCGTTTGGGAAACCGAAAAACCAGCGCAGATTGCACCAATGATGCCAGTGATTGTGAAATGCTCACTGGTCACTAACCTATTGTTTGCAGGGGTTGTCGTAGCTCAAACTCTATTGAGTTAAATGAGACTAATCATTGCAAAGGGATCAAGCACCGATATACTCAAAGTAAGCTCATTGTTCAAAAGGTATACTAATGGAATACAACACTTCAGCACTGTGCGACATATATTTGGATCAAGTTGATGTCGTGGAGCCCATGTTCAGCAACTTCGGTGGACGTGCATCCTTCGCAGGACAGATCACGACATTAAAGTGTTTTGAAGACAATGCTTTGATTCGCTCCGTATTAGAGCAAGATGGTCTGGGACGTGTGTTGTTAATCGATGGTGGCGGCTCGCTACGCAAAGCGCTGATCGATGCTGAGATTGCCCTACTTGCTGAAGACAATGAGTGGGAAGGTATTGTGGTTTACGGCTGCGTTCGTGAAGTCGATGAGCTAGAAGACATGAACATTGGTATTCAGGCTTTGGCTTCTATCCCTGTTGGTGCGAGCCAAGAAGGTGTCGGCGAATTAGACGTACCGGTCAACTTTGGCAGCGTAACCTTCTTGCCGGAAGATTACCTCTACGCTGACAACACCGGTATTATTCTTTCGGCAGAGCCTTTAGATGTAGAACTTGATCTGGATGTTGAAGAAGAAGAGATCGAGTAACTCTCACTCAGCTTCAAATAATAAAACAAACCATAAGAACACGAAGCATAAGAATACGAACAAAAACGCCCGCTACTCAGTAGCGGGCGTTTTTTTAAATCTGAAGAGTCAATTACTCTACGTCATCCATTTTACCAAGAAGGTTACGGATGCGATCTTGCCACGCTGAATGCTCTTCCTGCATTTGCTGAGTTTTTTGCTCTAGCTCGTGACGGCTTTCTTTAAGCTCACCAGCTTCTGTTGCTAGTGCTTGTTTCTCTTCTTTAAGCTCTTCCACTTCCATTTGAAGAAGTGCAATTGTATCTACTGCTGTTTGAATTTTTGCTTCTAGCTGCTCTAGTACTTCAAAAGACATTCTGGCCTACCTTTAAGTTATCCGTTTGATGGTGAAGGTCTACTCCACTTATTTCCCCATTCTACTCAGCAGAGCAAGGATAAACACTCAATATATTCGATATTTTGCGCCATTCGATGAAAAAAACAGCGCTTTTTACCGAATATTGACGTGAATTATTACTACCGCGACAACAGACTGATTATTTTGATGAATATTACCTGTTTTCACCCGCAAATTGATCAAGAGCAATCCCCAAAAAACAAAAAGGCAAACGTTTCCTTTGGGATATGGTAAAATTCGCCGCGAAATTTCTATTCCCCTTTTGAAAATTTTGGAGTCCGCATGAAACGCGATTTAGCAATGTCATTCTCTCGTGTCACTGAAGGTGCAGCACTAGCTGGTTACAAGTGGCTTGGCCGCGGCGATAAAAACGCTGCAGATGGCGCTGCTGTAGAAGTAATGCGTAGCCTACTGAACAAAACCGAAATTAGCGGCGAGATCGTTATCGGCGAAGGTGAGATCGATGATGCACCTATGCTATACATCGGCGAAAACGTCGGTATTGGCGGTGATGCAGTAGATATCGCCGTTGACCCAATTGAGGGGACTCGCATGACAGCAATGGGTCAATCAAATGCATTGGCTGTATTGGCTGCAGGCGAAAAAGGTAGCTTCCTAAAAGCGCCTGACATGTACATGGAAAAATTGGTTGTTGGTCCTGGCGCAAAAGGCGTGATTGACCTAGAACTGCCACTGACAGAAAACCTAGAAAACATTGCGAAAGCACTAGGTAAAACACTCGATACACTGGTAGTAACCACATTGGCTAAGCCACGTCATGATCAAGTGATTGCCGACATGCAAGCGATGGGCGTTCGTGTATTCGCAGTGCCAGATGGTGATGTTGCTGCTTCTATCCTAACGTGTATGCCAGACAGTGAAGTCGACGTAATGTACTGCATCGGCGGCGCGCCTGAAGGCGTCGTTTCAGCTGCGGTTATTCGCGCACTCGACGGCGACATGCACGCACGTCTGCTTCCTCGTCATGAAGTAAAAGGCGATACAGAAGAGAACCGCAAACACGGTGAGCTTGAACTAGAGCGTTGTGCTGAAATGGGCGTAACGGCGGGTATCGTGTTGAAGATGGAAGACATGGCTCGTAGCGACAACGTTGTGTTCTCTGCAACGGGTATTACTAAGGGTGACCTACTAGAAGGCATCACTCGTACAGGCAATATCGCAACCACAGAAACACTGCTTATCCGTGGTCGCTGCCGTACTATTCGCCGCATCAAATCTATCCACTACCTAGAGCGTAAAGACCCAGAAGTAATCGGTCACATCCTGTAAACCTAAACTAGGTTCAACAGAACACGCGAAGGCTGATACCAAGTATCAGCCTTTTGTTTTATTGGCCATCAATAACCTGTGCATTTCACCTACGCCATAGTAAATGGTTTGCTTTATAAACACCTTGCCTCATAATAGTAAGGTTCATTAGGTAGAGATAGTATGAAAACAAGCGACAAAATCTTACAGACCATTAAGCGTCAAGGCGCGGTAACCGCGAAACAGTTGTCAGAAGAATTTGGCATGACGACAATGGGTGCAAGGCAACATCTGCAAAGTCTGGAAGATGACGGTATTCTTGCGTTTCATGATGTTAAAGTAAAGGTGGGTCGCCCGACTCGCCACTGGTCCCTGACTCAACAAGGCCATGGTCAATTTTCAGATCGACACGGTGAACTCACCATTCAAGTGATCGATGCTGTGGAGAATCTGTTTGGTAAAGAGGGGTTAGCTAAGGTTGCGGCCGAGCGCGAACAACACACCCTTAAGCAATATCAAACCGCGCTGTCTGATTGTGACTCGCTGATCAGCAAGCTTAAAAAACTCACCCAGCTGCGTGAAGACGAAGGCTACATGGCTGAACTTCAAGAGCATGACGATCACTACATCTTGATCGAGAACCACTGCCCTATCTGCAAGGCTGCGACTCGCTGCCCTAGCCTGTGCCAATCTGAGCTCAATGTTTTCAAAGAATTACTCAAAGATGAATGTCATGTGAGCCGCACTGAACACATCATTACTGGCGAGCGTCGTTGTACTTATACCCTAACGCCAAGTTACTGATCCTGTCTCAATATTGAGAAAACACCAATAGATTAAAATTTGTACAAATTTCTTTCTTAAGCTTAAAGCATATGAAACATGCTTAATTCTAAGGAAGGAAGGAAGGAATCATGGCACATCCACAGCCCAGTCAAAAACTGCCCCCTTTTGATGAACTGGTCCAACTCGCGAAAAGCGATCCGAAAGCATTCGATCAATTCAAACACGAGATGTGCGAACAGATGATTTGCTCAGCCTCAGAGACCATGCAAAACAGGCTTCGCGCTCAACAAAGTCATATCGATTTAGTCGTCAGCCGCTGCAAGAATCCACATCACGCTAATGTTGTTCTGATGCAAGAGCTGCGCTGTCAGGTCTGTAAATTCCAAGATGCACTCAAAGGCCGCTGCGATTTCGAAGAATCTCTGCCTGAAAATGTCGTGCCTTTTAGACCCAATACAGAACCAAAAATGTACTGAAAGCTAAAATGTATTAGTGAAAAAAACGCATTAAAAACAAAATGCCTTAGAACAAAAAAGGGAGCACAATGCTCCCTTTTTACTGATGAATCATCCAATCTTTAAACGGGATCTTCGCCGTAATCATTGCGGCCTTCAGTGCCTTTCATCAAACCGCATTCTACCAAGATCCACAAACCACACACTAGTGCAGCAACCGTTGCCACCATGTGAATAGGCGATACCGGCTCTGTCGTGGTCGCTGCCATTGGTGAAGCAAGGCGCCCTAGCACGAGTGGCACATTCAGCAATAGCCAGTAGTTCGACTTATTGCGGTCGTGCCAGCGCTTAGCGGTGACCGCCAGATCTGGGATCACTAACAGCAACAGGAAGATTGGTAGCAGGATGTAAGAGTAAGTAGGGAATAAAACAGAGATACCAGTAGCGAAACCAGTAATCGCTATATAGTAGAAAATATTCCAAATCCAGTAAGTCTTACGACCAATTCTCCCTTTGAAAGAGAGCAGTAAATCTTTCATCGACATCTTAAATACTCAAAAAATTAATACGCTACCAAAAAGTTAGCAGCAAATAGTTAGTTAATCACTTTTAGTTCGTTGATTATTTTTAGCTAGTTAATCACTTTCTGAAAGCAACTTTTATCCATATCCCTTATGTTGACCGTTAGGCTACGGATATGGCTTGCCTGTTCTTGTAAGGTTTGCATCAACAAACGCGACAATTCTCTTTTCTGTTCTTCGGTACGTCCTGAAAGTAACTCGAAGCTAATATGAACAAAATCCACATTGTCCTCTTCATCACCGACCAACCAGTTATGACAGCGCAGTGAACGAGACTTCACAGAAGGTACATCAAACAAACCACAGTTTAATGTAACTTGATGAAGGTCTTCCAGTAAACCTTGGATATTCACTCGCTCATCCACTGAATTTGAGTACTCTAGAACTAGATTCGGCATTATTACTTCCTATTGTTAACGCAATCGTTTGTCCCTTAATAGCAACTAACGATGAAAAATCCGAGAAGTTAGCTATTATTCTGTCTGCCGGATCACTGATATATGCTCAAAATCTACTCTGACCATTGAGTAAGATCCAAGAAAGTCATGACCACAGTCATGATCTGTTGATATTATTCTGTTATATTATTTCGTAATAAAGTTTACTTTTTTACATTCGATTTATTTAAATACTTTGGAGATATTCCTATGCGTCATCCTGTAGTTATGGGTAACTGGAAACTAAACGGCAGCAAAGAAATGGTTGTTGATCTACTAAACGGTCTTAACGCTGAACTTGAAGGCGTAACAGGCGTAGACGTAGCAGTTGCTCCACCAGCACTTTTCGTTGATCTTGCTGAGCGTACGCTTACTGAAGCGGGCAGCGCGATCATCCTAGGTGCTCAAAACTCTGACCTAAACAACAGCGGTGCATTCACTGGCGACATGTCTCCAGCAATGCTTAAAGAGTTCGGCGCATCTCACATCATCATCGGTCACTCTGAGCGTCGTGAATACCACGCTGAGTCTGACGAATTCGTTGCTAAGAAATTCGCATTCCTAAAAGAGAACGGCCTAACTCCAGTTCTTTGTATCGGTGAGTCTGATGCACAAAACGAAGCAGGCGAAACTGTTGCTGTATGTGCTCGTCAACTTGACGCTGTTATCAACACTCAAGGTGTTGAAGCTCTTGAAGGCGCTATCATCGCTTACGAACCAATCTGGGCTATCGGTACTGGTAAAGCAGCTACAGCTGAAGATGCACAACGCATCCACGCTCAAATCCGTGCACACATCGCAGAGAAATCTGAAGACGTTGCTAAGAAAGTTGTTATCCAATACGGCGGTTCTGTTAAGCCAGAAAACGCAGCAGCTTACTTCGCACAACCAGACATCGACGGTGCTCTAGTTGGCGGTGCAGCTCTAGACGCGAAAAGCTTCGCAGCTATCGCTAAAGCAGCAGCTGAAGCAAAAGCTTAATTTAAACGTCACCGTTTAGATTAAATGAAAGGTCAACTTAGGTTGGCCTTTTTTATTGCCTGAGATTTGGTTTTAAAACAACAGGTACAAAAAAACCGCTGATAAATCAGCGGTTTTTAAATTCTTTAAGCGAACGCTAAACGTGGCTTAGAACAACTCTTCTGCAACGCGGAACAGCTCAGAACGGTCCGGGTTCTGCATGTTCTCGATACAGTCGATGATGTCGTGGTGAACAAGCGCTTCTTTCTCGATACCAACACAACGACCACCGTGGCCTTCTTGAAGAAGGTGAACAGCGTAGTTACCCATGCGAGAAGCCAGTACACGGTCAAATGCAGTCGGGCGACCACCACGTTGGATGTGACCAAGAACCGTTGCACGAGTTTCACGACCTGTTGAAGCTTCGATCTCTTTCGCTAGTTCATTCGCATCCATCATTAACTCAGTTAGAGCGATGATTGCGTGCTTCTTACCTTTCGCAATACCATCTTGGATATTGCTGATGAGCTGATCTTTATCTAGGCCAGTCTCAGGTGTGATGATGTACTCACAGCCACCCGCAATTGCTGACATAAGCGTAAGGTCACCACAGTGACGGCCCATGATTTCAACAATAGAAATACGTTGGTGAGAAGAAGACGTGTCACGTAGACGGTCGATTGAATCAATAACAGTGTTAAGCGCTGTTAGGTAGCCGATTGTGTAGTCAGTACCCGCGATATCGTTATCGATTGTGCCTGGAAGACCGATACATGGGTAACCCATCTCAGTCAGTTTCTTAGCACCCATGTAAGAACCGTCACCACCGATAACAACGAGTGCTTCGATACCGTGCTTCTTAAGGTTCTCGATGCCTTTCTCACGAACAGCAACGTCTTTGAACTCAGGGAAACGTGCAGAACCTAAGAAAGTACCACCACGGTTGATCACGTCAGATACGCTTGAACGGTCAAGCTTTTCGATACGGTCTTCAACAAGGCCTTGGTAGCCATCGTAAATGCCGTAAACTTCAATGCCAACTGATAGCGCAGTACGAACTACACCACGAACTGCTGCGTTCATGCCTGGAGCGTCACCACCACTGGTCAAAACACCGATCTTCTTAATCATGCTCACCCTCGATTTTTGGGAATCTATTATTCAATTCTTATTCTTGCTGATTGTATATCAACAAGATTTTAAATCTATATTTGTGCGTTATGTTACATTTCCTCTACAGGAATAGCACTTAAATCGCGTAAAATTATGTAACATTTCTACTTCTGTAAGAGTATTACAGTTTTACTCAGTAACTTTGTTGATTCACATCAGAATCAACATTAATTGTTACTAAGGTGATTTTTGAATCACCGAAGAATTAGTAATTTTTACTCACTTTAGTTCAAAAGCCACCTACTTACCATTTGCCAACCCTTTTTTAGCCCGCTTACCATGAGTGAAATTTCTGCTGCTTCTCTGGTCCAAATACGACCGAATACGGGTCTTGATGAATTAATACATCAGCATCAGGGAAAACGGAGATAAGCTTGTCTTCTACTTCGTCAGAAATGCGGTGCGCTTCAATAAGTGGGATATTATCTTCGAGTTCTAAATGCAATTGAATGAACCGAACAGGCCCTGAACGACGCGTTCTTAGTTGATGCACGCCAAGCACACCTTCCACACTCAGCGATGTCTCTTTTATCTGTTTTAATTCTTCATCTGGCAGCTTTCTATCAAGCAAAGATTGAATGGCTTCTGTTGCCATTTGGTAGGCACTGTAAAGAATGTAGATACCGATACCAATCGCGAATACCGAGTCCGCTTGACCAATGCCAAACCAGCTCAGTGCTAGTGCGAGCATGATCGCTGCATTCATATAAAGGTCGGATTGATAATGCAGTGAATCGGCGGCTATCGCTTGGCTGCCCGTTTTGCTGACAACATGTTTTTGGAATCGAACCAAACCAAAGGTCATTACGATCGCGAACAAGCTGACATAAATACCAATTTCAGGGGAGTTCAGCTCATGCGGTCGGAAGAAACGCTCAATACCATTAAGAATAAGGAAACAAGCGGAACCGGAAATAAACATTGCCTGCGCTAATGCAGCAAGAGACTCAGCCTTACCATGACCAAAGGTATGTTCTTTATCGGCAGGCTGAAGAGAGTAGCGAACCACCACTAGGTTGACGACAGAAGCGGCGATATCCAACAGCGAATCAACCACAGAAGCTAATAAACTGACTGAACCTGTCACCCACCACGCAGCAACCTTCACAACCAATAATATGGAGGCAATGATGGTGGCAGCCCAAGCGGCGAGCGTAACTAAACGTGCGTATTCTTGTTTCATAAATTGGCTATAAAGTGACTAATAGCACAAAGTATAACCCGCAAACAACCGATTGAATATGACAGCCATGATGTAATACATTCATTTTTAAAGATCAAAAAAGCGGCACTAGGCCGCTTCTTTCTAAACGCTTTCAATCAATTCAGCTTTCTCAAGCCATGAATTACTTGTCTTTGTTCATGCGTTTTTCCATTTTGTCAGCACACTTCGCCATGCGCTCTTGTTGGATTTCTTTCAGCTGAGTCTTTTGCTCAGGCGTTAGTACGCTCATCATTTGGTGTTGCTTCTTAAGCATTGCTACGCGACGCTCTGTTTGCTTCTCAACCATTTGGCTTGCTAGGTCGTTTGCTGCAGCTTCATCAAAAGTATCAGCTAGAACTAGATCTTGAACTTTCTCGTGATGCGCTTTCATTTGCGCCATTTTATCTGCTTTGTTGCCTGAGTGTTTTGCTTTCATCTCAGCGCGGTTCGCTTCGCGCATCTCTTTTAGTTCTGTTTTTTGAGCATCCGTCAGGTCTAGTTGGCGCATCACTTTCTTATCGAAGCCACCACACTTACCGTGCATACCTTTGTGATCACCTTTATCACCACCGCCGTATGCAAACGCACTCGCTGTACCTAACATAAGTGGAAGTGCCGCTGCTACTAGTACAAGTTTCTTAGTCATTTTCATAATTGTTGCCTCGATTCGGTATAATAAGTCATGTATTGCGTCTGTTTCTCAGCGCTTAGATATAGATTAGTCTTTCCCTCGTAAAGTGACGTTTAGAAAGCGTAAAGAATCGTAAAGAGTGAAAGTTGACGAATAATTAGCAGTATTATTAACGTGTAAATAGTAGATAACCGATTAAGGCTTCCCAATGGCGAACATTCTTCTTATTGATGACGACACAGAACTAACCAGCTTACTTAAAGACATCCTGAGCTTTGAGGGCTTCACTGTTTCCGAAGCCAATGATGGCTATGCGGGGCTTGACGCTATCAATGATGAGATTGATCTGATTCTTTTGGATGTGATGATGCCGCGCCTTAACGGTATGGAAACGCTAAAGAAGCTGAGAGAAAACTGGGAAACACCAGTATTGATGCTGACTGCCAAAGGCGAAGAGATCGACCGTGTTATTGGCCTTGAACTTGGCGCAGATGATTATTTGCCAAAGCCGTTCAGTGACCGAGAACTGCTCGCTCGTATTCGTGCCATCTTGCGTAGAACACAGACTAACACCGCACCTAAATCAGCCAGCGACACCATTCAATACCAAGACATCGAAGTATTCCCTGGCAAACAAGAAGCCTACTGCAATGGACAGATTATAGATCTCACCACCACAGAATTCGCCTTGCTGAGCCATCTCATCCAAAACCCGGGGCAAGTGATCACCAAAGAAGCACTGAGCTTGGATGTTTTAGGCAAAAGGCTGGCGGCGTTTGACCGCGCGATAGACATGCACATCTCCAATCTACGCAAGAAGATTCCAGAGCGCAGCGATGGTAAGTCTCGCATCAAAACCTTACGAGGCCGTGGCTACTTATTGGTAGAGGAAGATTAATGCGCATCCCTAAAATCACCAGCTTATATGGACGTATCTTTGCTATCTTTTGGTTCACCATGTTACTGGTGCTTTTGTCGGTGCTGTCACTTCCCCATTTAGACCCTCGAGTGGCGCGAGATGTGCCCGCAGATCACCTAGATAAACTCGAGCGTATCGCTAAAATCACAGAGAAACGCTACGCCAAAGAACCTAATCTAGGCAAAATTGTGTTCCAACTTGAGGCACCACGTAGCCGCAAGGATTCTCGTGCTCGCATCTATTTGACCGACCTAGAAGGCGCTGTCCTTACGTCAAAAAGACATTCGGACTATAAGCTTAAGGCGATTCGCAACTTTGTTACCTCGATTGATAACCCTGAAGTACCAAAACAGAAACTATACGGACACTACATGGTGGCAGGGCCAGTACCTATCACACTCGCTGGTGAAGAATTACTGATGTATGCCGGAGTAAAATGGAACCAACCACCGCCATTTTTGCTACGACTGTTTGATAGACCTTTACAACTGTTGCTTGCGGTAATGCTAGCGAGTACCCCGCTATTACTATGGCTAGCTTGGGCATTGAGTCAACCCGCACGTAGGCTAGAGCGCGCTGCGCAACGTGTAGCAAAAGGTCAATTTGAGGTCGATCCTCAGCTCGAAAAAGGCACCTCAGAATTCAGACAAGCAGGTGAAAGCTTTAACCAAATGGTGGAAGCGGTAAACCAGATGATTTCAGGGCAACAGCGACTACTTTCTGATATTTCACACGAACTGCGCTCGCCATTGACTCGTCTACGCATGGCCAATGCACTGGCAATTCGTAAGCAAGGTGAGAGCCAAGAATTAGAACGTATTGATACCGAAGCGCAGCGTTTGGAACAAATGATCAGTGAGCTACTGACGCTATCTCGTATGCAGGTCGACAGCCACATTACTCGTGAGGTTCAACCTATCTCGAGCTTATGGGAAGAGATCTTAAAAGATGCAGAGTTTGAAGCTGAACAGATGGGTAAATTACTGACGTTTTCAGAGATCCCAGAGCGTTCTATTTCGGGTAATCCTAAGCTGCTGATGAGTGCCTTAGACAATATTACTCGCAATGCTATCTACTACGGCAAAGACCAAGTCGATGTGCAATTCCATGTTGTCCAAGATCAGCTGACGATTTGCGTCAATGACAACGGTGATGGTGTACCGGAGGATGAACTGGATTCTATCTTCAGACCTTTCTACCGCGTTTCAACGGCACGCGATCGTAATTCAGGTGGCACTGGGCTTGGCCTCACCATTACAGAAAGTGCGATTCGCCAACACAGCGGAATCATCACTGCAAGCCATAGCCAGCTCGGTGGATTACAACTCGAAATCACCCTGCCAATCTTGCCGGTATAATACCCCCACAAAGATCACAGTTGATAATGATTGTTATTATCATTATGGTAAATCCTCTAATTAAGGAGGATTTACCATGTCACACACTTTCCCTGCTTTACCCTACGCTTACGACGCCCTAGAACCTTACATTGATGCTAAGACGATGGAAGTGCATTACAGCAAGCACCATAGAACCTACTACGATAAGTTTGTTGCGGCTGTTTCTGGCAGCGAGCTAGAGCAACAGTCTCTGACCGAGATCTTCGCTAACATTTCTCAGCACAGTCCTGCGGTTCGTAATAATGGTGGCGGTTACTACAATCACATCTTGTATTGGAACTGCATGTCGCAAGACGGTGGGGGTGAACCCACGGGCGAGCTTGGCGAAGCTATCAAAAGTACTTTCGGAGATTTCGAGACATTCCAAGATCAGTTCGCTCAAGCGGCAATCAATACCTTTGGTTCCGGCTTCGCTTGGCTAGTGGTGGAAGAAGGACAACTGAAGATCATCTCGACCTCAAATCAAGATAATCCGTGGATGGATACCGTTGCCAGTAATGGCGAGCCTATTCTTGCACTCGATGTTTGGGAACACGCCTACTACATCAGCTACCAAAACCGTCGTCCTGATTACATCAATGCATGGTGGAACGTAGTGAATTGGAATGCGGTATCTGAAAACTACGCTCAGGCACTAGCGAACCAAGCCTAAGCTGAGGGTGGCGAACTGTACTCACTCAGCTTGCCACCGTATACTCTGGCTATCTTTGATTATTCTTGTGAACCAACATGTTTGATATCGCTCTATACGAACCAGAAATCGCGCCCAATACGGGTAACATCATCCGCCTATCAGCTAACTGCGGCGCAAACCTGCACCTTATCGAGCCGCTTGGTTTTGATTTCGAAGAGAAGAAAGTTCGTCGTGCGGGTTTAGATTATCACGACCTCGCACGAGTAAAGCGTCACAAGAATCTAGAAGCCTTCCTTGAGTATCTAGAGAATGAACGTGAGGGTGACTACCGTATCTTTGCTTGTACGACCAAGACCACTGGCCACCACGTTGATGCGAAATTCCAACAAGGTGATGTACTGATGTTTGGCCCTGAGTCTCGCGGTTTGCCTGCTGAGTTCATCGAAAGTATGCCAATGGAGCAACGTATTCGAATTCCAATGATGCCAGAAGCACGCAGCTTGAACCTGTCAAACGCAGTGGCCATCATTGCGTTCGAAGCTTGGCGACAAATGGGTTTTGAAGGCGCGGTATAATACCAATCTCAGTAAATAACCGCTCGCACGGCCTGTTACCTGTTCCAGCTAATAATCGTAAATAGCAGGTAACATGCAATAAAAAAGGCTCTTACCATTATCACTTTCTTGCGAAGGATAAAGGTAAGAGCCTTTTCTGTTTTCCCTCTATATAAAGAAGAGAGAAAAAACGGATTAATTTAAGCGGTTACGATCGTTGTCGTCGTCTTTCTTCTCAAACTCACCCTCAAAGGTGTTGCCGTCTTTTGATTGATCAGATGGGCCTGAATTGAATGGGTCTTGTCCAAATGGGCTCTGGCCAAAACCAGCTTGTCCACCCGCATGGAAACCACCAGACATATTGGTCACCACCATTTTTTCCATCATTTTCTTGGCAATCATCGCTCTTGGTGCAGGCAGCAATACCAACATGCCGAGTGCGTCTGTCATAAAACCCGGAGTCAGCAGTAAAACACCTGCAACCGCAAGCATTACGCCTTCAAGAATCTGTTGTGCTGGCATTTCGCCTTGTTGCAACCGACCTTGAACAGACATAAGTGTCTGAATGCCTTGGCTACGAACCAGCGATGCACCCACAAATGCAGTGATCAGAACCAACGCGATAGTTGGCCACAATCCTAAGAAGCCACCAACTTGAATAAATAGCCCAATCTCAATGATGGGTACGAAGATAAAGAGTAATAATAAGATAGGAAACACACGCCCTCCTTTGTTACGTCCAGTTTACGCTGAAAGCCCTACCAATCTCAAATTTATCCTGTAAATAAGCGTGTTTATTGACCCGGAATAAGTTTGCTAAATATTGACGAAACAAAAACGAAAAAGGTGATCAACTTAATATTTTTATGCGCTAAGTACAGTATCATGTGCCACATAAGTCAGGACGGATTTATCAGCCCAATATTCTAGCGAACGGAGTATTTGCACACAGAATAGGCTAATAACTAACTATATAATCAGAATAATTCTCTAAGGATCCTGTTATGGCTACTCAATCAGAAGCTCAAGTTGAAGCTCCTCAAGCTACTCGTCTCGAAGAAGATCTATTAGGTCAACGTCATGTTCCGGCTGATGCTTACTACGGCATCCACACTCTACGCGCAGTTGAAAACTTCAACATCTCAAATGTAACGATCTCAGATGTACCTGAATTCGTTCGCGGTATGGTGATGACAAAGAAAGCAGCGGCTTTAGCAAACAAAGAGTTAGGTGTAATTCCAAGCGAAGTGGCTAAATACATCATCGAAGCTTGTGACCTCATTCTAGACACTGGCAAGTGCATGGATCAGTTCCCATCGGACGTTTTCCAAGGTGGTGCTGGTACTTCTGTAAACATGAACGCGAACGAAGTCGTTGCGAACGTGGCACTTGAACTTATGGGCAAAGAAAAAGGCCAATACGAGTTCATCAACCCAAATGACCATGTAAACCGCAGCCAATCTACAAACTGTGCTTACCCAACTGGCTTCCGTATCTCTGTTTACAACAGCGTTCGTAAACTGATCGATGCTATCGAATACCTAAAAGGTGCATTTGAGCTTAAGAGCCAAGAATTCAACACAATTTTGAAAATGGGTCGTACTCAACTTCAAGATGCTGTGCCTATGACGGTTGGCCAAGAGTTCCACGCTTGGGCTGTAACCATCAACGAAGAAATCAAAAACCTAGAATACACTTCAAAACTACTGCTTGAAGTTAACCTAGGCGCAACAGCTATCGGTACTGGTCTGAACGCAGCTCCGGGTTACCAAGGCCTAGCAGTTAAGCACCTAGCAGAAGTAACTGGCTTAGAGTGTGTAGCGGCTGAAGATTTAATCGAAGCAACGTCTGACTGTGGCGCATACGTAATGACGCACGGCGCACTTAAACGTCTAGCCGTTAAACTGTCTAAAATCTGTAACGACTTACGTCTTCTTTCTTCAGGTCCACGTACTGGCTTCAACGAGCTAAACCTACCGGAACTGCAAGCGGGTTCTTCAATCATGCCTGCTAAAGTAAACCCAGTTGTACCTGAAGTAGTAAACCAAGTTTGCTTTAAAGTTCTAGGTAACGACAACACGGTTTCTTTCGCAGCAGAAGGCGGTCAACTTCAACTGAACGTAATGGAACCTGTTATCGCACAAAGCATGTTTGAGTCTTTAGACATCCTAACAAACGCATGTGTGAACCTACGCGACAAGTGTGTAGACGGCATTACTGTGAACAAAGAAGTATGTGAATCTCACGTATTTAACTCTATCGGTATCGTTACTTATCTAAACCCATACATTGGCCACCACGAGGGTGACATTGTAGGTAAGATTTGTGCTGAAACAGGTAAGAGTGTTCGTGATGTAGTTCTAGAGCGCGGTTTATTGAGCGAAGAAGAACTTGATGACATTTTCTCTGTTGAAAATCTGATGCATCCTCAGTATAAAGCTAAACGCTACGAATAACGGTAGCGAGAAAGGGCTCCAAACGGAGCCCTTTTTTAGGCTCCAATACGGTTAACCCTGCTGATCTTGTGGATTTCCGTTAGTTGCGTTTTTGCTTAATTAAACCTAAACCATAGAACTATTATGTGAACATTCCAGTGGCGAATGTTCACATAATAAAATCTAAAATGAGGTGTTACTTATGATTGCAGTAGAACTATTTGTCGTCCTGCTCTTTATCTTTTTGGGGGCCAGAATTGGCGGTATCGGTATTGGTTTTGCCGGTGGTGCTGGTGTTATTGCCCTTTCATTAATTCTTGGTGTTCCAACAAGCCAATCTTTTATCCCGGTCGATGTAATTTTGATCATCATGTCGGTTATCACCGCAATTGCAGCAATGCAGGTTGCTGGCGGTATGGACTGGTTGGTACAAATTGCAGAAAACTTTTTGCGTAAACACCCTGAACGTATCACCTTTTACGCGCCGATTGTGACCTTTGTAATGACACTGATGGCGGGTACTGGTCACACAGCATTCTCTACGTTGCCTGTTATTGCAGAAGTAGCAAAAGGCCAAGGTGTTCGTCCTTCTCGCCCACTGTCTATCGCAGTTGTAGCCTCTCAAATTGCGATCACAGCTTCGCCTATTTCGGCAGCAGTTGTGGCTTTTGCAGCGATGCTGGCACCCTTTGGTGTCGATTACCTAACGCTATTGATGGTTTGTATTCCAACAACCTTCATCGCTTGTATGGTTGGTGCGGTTGTCGCGAACTACATGGGCAGCGAACTGAAAGACGATCCTATTTACCAAGAACGTCTAGAGAAAGGTCTAATCAAGCTAGCAACAGAAGAGAAACGCGAAATTCTACCAACAGCGAAGAAAGCGACTTACATCTTCCTTGCGGCGATTGGTTTTGTTGTTTGCTACGCAGCCGCTATCTCTAGCTCTGTTGGCCTAATTGAAAACCCAGCACTGGGCCGTAACGAAGCGATCATGTCTGTGATGCTGGCAGCAGCAGCGGCAATCGTGATGTTCACTAAGATTGATGCAGCGAAGATTTCTTCGGCTCCAACATTCCGCTCTGGTATGACTGCGTGTGTATGTGTACTGGGTGTGGCTTGGTTAGGTTCAACGTTTGTGAATGCACACGTTGCTGAAATCAAAGACGTTGCTGGTGCTCTACTGGCTGACTACCCTTGGATGCTGGCTCTTGTTCTGTTCTTCGCTTCTATGCTGCTTTACTCTCAAGGCGCAACAACGGTTGCACTGATGCCTGCAGCTCTAGCGATTGGCGTAGCACCACTAACAGCCGTGGCTTCTTTTGCTGCGGTAAGTGCACTGTTCGTACTTCCAACTTACCCTACGCTACTGGCAGCGGTTGAGATGGATGACACAGGTTCAACGCGTATTGGTAAATACGTATTTAACCACCCATTCTTCATTCCTGGTGTGGCAACAATCAGTACAGCGGTAGCACTCGGCTTCGCATTCGGCGGTCTGTTTATCTAACACTCGCTGAAAAACCAAACCTAAAAGGAAGCTTCGGCTTCCTTTTTTCTTTTCTGCACAATGTGTTTATTTGATACGTATCAAATAAACATTATAAACCTAAAAATCCGAACAAAAATAAAGTTTGAATAAAATTCCAATAATATTCACGCCATTCATTAACAATGCCTGCCAACGCAACTACCCCTTGTTTCTATCTAATTCAAATCGAATATTAATCCAGGCTAACTAACCAAAAAACCTTGCTCTTTTTCTAACGTTTTTCATCCTATTCATTAGTCACTATTTTTGTGAACAATACCAAACTTAAATGGCGATGTAAGGAATAAAATAACCGCAGTTAAATTAAATCTTAATTCATTTGGATATATAAATATAAAGATACTTATATTTAAAGTCGGCAACGTCATATAGATGCTCGCTCTATAAGGGCAAGAATTTTATATCGTTGAATGCTTTATAAATGTCACTGTATTTACAATCTATAAACATTAGTCGCTAATTCACGTCAATTCTATTTAGGATGATGTAAGGAGATAGCCATGACGACTCAGACGATACCAAGCGAGAAAAAAAAGGGCGGCTTCTTTGCCAACTTTAAATTCCCTTCTGCCTACACCATTCTATTTATTCTAATTGCATTCGTAGCCCTGCTTACCTGGGTTGTTCCAGCAGGCCAATACGACCGAGCAATGAATGAAGAGTTAGGTCGAGAAGTACCGGTTACCGGAACCTATCAAGCAGTAGAAGGTAACCCTCAAGGTGTGATTGACGTACTACTCGCGCCTATTGACGGTTTCTACGACCACAATAGCTATGAAGCTGCAGCCATCGACGTTTCACTGTTCATTCTAATCATTGGTGGCTTCTTAGGGCTAGTAACCAAAACTGGCGCCATTGATGCCGGTATCGAACGCGTCACCGCCCGCCTAGAAGGGCGAGAAGAGTTGATGATACCGATACTGATGGCATTGTTTGCTGCTGGCGGTACCGTCTACGGCATGGCGGAAGAATCACTGCCATTCTATACGCTGCTAGTACCAGTAATGATGGCCGCTCGCTTTGACCCTCTTGTTGCCGCTGCGACCGTACTGCTTGGCGCAGGGATTGGGGTGCTAGGGTCAACGATTAACCCATTCGCAACCGTGATCGCTGCCAACGCCTCTGGTATCCCATTTACTGACGGTATCGTGCTGCGTATTGCCATGCTCGTTATTGGTTGGATAATTTGTGTTGCCTACGTCATGCGTTACGCAAGAATGGTTCAAGCTGACCCAACAACATCGATTGTCTACGACAAATACGAAGAGAACAAAGCGCACTTCCTTGGTAACACGAGCGACGAAAAACTTGATTTCACCACAACGCGTAAATTAATCCTCACTATTTTCGGTGGCTCTTTCGCTGTGATGATTTACGGTGTATCGGTTGCTGGCTGGTGGATGGCAGAGATCTCAGCGATGTTCTTAGCCGCGACAATCATTGTCGGTATTGTGGCTCGCATGAGCGAGGAAGAGTTTACGACTAGCTTCATTGATGGTGCCCGCGACCTACTTGGTGTAGCGCTTATCATCGGTATCGCGCGTGGTATCGTGGTCGTGATGGACCGAGGTATGATCACCGATACGATTCTGTTCTCTGCAGAACAAATGGTAACGGGGCTTTCTTCAGTTATCTTTATTAACGTGATGTTCTTCTTAGAGATTTTGTTGTCCTTCTTAGTGCCATCAACGTCTGGTTTAGCCGTACTCACCATGCCTATCATGGCACCACTGGCCGACTTTGCTGGCGTAGGTCGTGACCTCGTTATCACCGCTTACCAATCGGCATCTGGCTTGGTGAACCTAATCACCCCGACCTCTGCGGTTGTGATGGGTGGCTTGGCGATTGCCCGCGTCCCTTATGTTCGCTGGGTTAAATGGGTAATGCCATTAGTCGGTATCTTAATGGTGTTCTGCATCGTTGTACTAAGTATTGGTGCGCTGATCTAACTTAAAGCACTTCACTCCGTTCTCATCCAAAGCCGCTTCCATAGCGGCTTCCATAGCGGCTTCCATAGCGGCTTCCATAGCGGCTTTTTTTATTGCTATCTAATCCAACTCCAACCCAATCACCAAAACAACCTGCCGAGCTGCACACGCTTCATTTAACGCCTCTCTATGACCTATCTCAGTAGCAAAGCTTAAACAAGAAAAAACCACTTGCGACAAAGAGTCAGCCAACGTTTAAACATCAAGGTTAAAGCTAATAAATCGCCAACTATTCTTCGCTCTTATATTTATACAAATATTTAGTCATTTATTAGCGTTAATTATATTTAAAGTAATTTACACAGTAATAACCAAAGAGAAAATAGTAGTAATTTTTATAGGAAACTGGCTTAAAAAACCCAATTATAAAGTGTGACCACAATAGCTTTATTCGCATTTATTTTGTTAACAACTAATTAATTCCACATCCAAAATTAAATATCTAAATAAAAACACTGCATACTTCCAAACTAAGCACACTCTTATCAATAAAACTATTCTGCATATAATCCCTCACAAATCGGATTCTAGCTAGGCGAATGAAAAAAGCATGCATAATATTCCCAAGGAGTTAACTATTTAGAAAAGCCTGACAATAGTTGAAAGTGCATAAAGTTTGTTAAAACCCTTGATTTTAAAGGGCTGCGGGATAAAAAACGATTTGTGATAGATCTCTAAGAATACCTGACTAGCAGGCGTAATATTAATTCCAGACAAGAGATATGAATAAAATAATTCAATATTCTCAACTGAAAATAAATAATTACTCTTAGCAATAAAAGTAATTCAAATATATAAGAGAGAGACGATCATGAGTAAGTTCTATGTAGGTTCTGAAATAGGTCAATTACGCCGCGTTCTAGTTCACCGCCCAAGACGCGCACTGACTCACCTAACACCCTCTAACTGTCACGATTTGCTATTTGATGACGTACTGGCTGTTGAGCGTGCAGGTAAAGAGCATGACGCGTTTACTCAAACGCTACGTGATCAAGGTGTTGAGGTTCTTCTTCTTACTGACTTACTAGCCGACACACTAGCGGTGTCAGAAGCGAAAGATTGGCTACTAACCTGCCAAGTATCTGATTACCGTTTGGGTAAAACATTCGCCAATGATGTGCGCTGCTACTTGGGCGATTTACCAAACCTAGAGTTAGCAAAAATCCTAACGGGCGGTTTGTCTTACGCTGAGATGCCAATGAAATCATCTTCAATGATGCAAGGCATGCACGCACCAACTGACTTCATTATCGAGCCACTACCAAACCACCTATTTACTCGCGATACATCTTGCTGGGTATATGGCGGTGTATCTATCAACCCAATGGCGAAACCAGCTCGTCAACGTGAAACAAACCACGTTCGCGCTATTTACCGCTGGCACCCAACATTCGCAGGCCAAGACTTCATTAAATACTTCGGCGATGAAGAAAAAATCAATTACGACAACTCAACGATTGAAGGTGGTGACGTTCTTGTACTTGGTCGTGGCGCGGTTCTTATCGGTATGTCTGAGCGTACAACAGCACAAGGTGTTGAACACTTAGCATCTAGCCTATTCAAACACGGTCAAGCGACACAAGTTATCGCAATGCAGTTACCAAAACACCGCTCTTGCATGCACTTAGACACCGTAATGACTCACATGAACGAAGATACGTTCTCTGTTTACCCTGAAGTGGTAAGTAAAGACGTGCAGTGCTGGAACCTAACTGGCGATGAGTCTGGCGCTGTAAAAGTGAAAGAAGAAGGCTACTTCGTAACAGCTATCGAAAAAGCACTTGGCGTAGACAAGCTAAACCTAATCACAACCGGTGGCGACAACTTCCATGCAGAACGTGAACAGTGGAACGATGCAAACAACGTGCTAACGGTTAAACCTGGCGTCGTTATTGGCTACGAAGGCAACACCTACACCAACGAAAAATACGACAAAGCAGGCATCACGGTTCTTCCGATTCCGGGAGACGAACTTGGTCGCGGTCGCGGTGGCGCACGCTGCATGAGCTGCCCAATTGAGCGTGATGGTATCTAATCACTAAGACGAAAACGGCCAAGTTGAACGATCTTAAATAATCTCAGCTTGGCCAGAATGAGAGAACACAATTATGACTAAGCAAACTGTTGTTGTTGCACTCGGCGGTAACGCCCTACTTCGTCGCGGTGAGCCGTTAGAAGCCGATGTTCAACGCCGCAATATTGAAACCGCGGTTAAAACCATCTCTGAAATCGCGAAAGTGTACAACGTGGTTTTAGTACACGGTAATGGCCCACAAGTTGGCCTACTTGCTCTGCAAGGTTTGGAATACAAAAAAGTAAACCCGTACCCACTAGATGTATTGGGCAGTGAAACTCAAGGCATGATCGGCTACATGCTGATGCAAGAGTTCAAGAACTACCTGCCTGACCGCAACATCTCGTGCATGTTGACGCAAATGACGGTTGATCCAAACGATCCAGCATTTGCGGATCCAACGAAGCCGATTGGCCCGATCTACGAAGAAGCAGAAGCGCGTGAATTAGCGGAGAAATTCCACTGGATAGTAAAACCTGACGGCCAACATTTCCGTCGCGTGGTACCAAGCCCACGCCCTACCGGCATTGTTGAGCACGAAGCGATCACACAGCTTATCGATGCGGGTCACCTAGTAATTTGTACTGGCGGTGGTGGCATCCCAGTGAAAAAAGAGAATGGCAAATTAGTGGGTGTTGAAGCGGTTATCGACAAAGACATGTCAGCGGCTTTCTTGGCGAAACAACTGGATGCGGATGCGCTGCTTATTTTGACCGATGCTGAGGCTGTGTACCTTGATTGGGGCAAGCCAACTCAACACGCACTGCGCAGCACCACACCAAGCGAATTGGCGAAGTTCACATTTGATGCAGGCTCGATGGGGCCAAAAATTGAAGCATCGTGCGAATTCATTCAGCAAGGCGGCAAAGTAGTGGGTATCGGTGCACTCGAAGATGGTTTGCAAATCTTGCAAGGCCAAGCGGGCACCAATATCACCAAAGGTTAACGCACTAGCGAGCTTTATCACCTTGAAAAACTTAAAGCTTGGAACCTTAAAGCTTAAGAAGCTGAAACCTTGAGAGCTTTTAAAGCTTGCGAAAACAGAATTAAACGAACAAACAGAACCGAACAAATTTAACTAAATATTGAATCGCGCTTTCTTGAATTTTCTTTCCCTGTAACAAGGAAGCGCCTAAATCTAAAAAGGAATACATCATGGCTTTTAACCTACGCAATCGTAACTTCCTAAAACTACTAGATTTCACTCCACGCGAAATTCAACACTTGTTAGATCTTTCTATGGAGCTAAAAAAAGCGAAGTACAACGGTTACGAACAGCCAACACTGACTGGCAAAAACATTGCGCTTATCTTTGAGAAAACGTCCACTCGTACTCGTTGTGCATTTGAAGTTGCCGCATTCGACCAAGGTGCTCGAGTTTCTTACTTAGGCCCATCTGGCTCTCAAATTGGCCACAAAGAATCAATGAAAGATACCGCTCGAGTTCTTGGCCGTATGTACGATGGCATTGAATACCGCGGCTTCGGTCAAGAAATCGTTGAAGAGCTAGGCGCTTACGCAGGTGTACCGGTATGGAATGGTCTGACTGACGAATTCCACCCAACACAGATCCTTGCTGACTTCCTAACTATGACGGAATACGGTCGTGGTAAACAACTGCATGAAATCAGCTTTGCTTACCTAGGTGATGCTCGCAACAACATGGGTAACTCTCTGATGGTTGGCGCTGCGAAAATGGGCATGGACATTCGCCTTGTTGCTCCAAAGCAATTCTGGCCACAAGAAGAGCTATTGGCTCAATGTCGTGAAATCGCAGAACACACTGGCGGCAAAATCACGCTAACCGAAGATGTTCAAGAAGGCGTGCAAGGTTGTGATTTCCTATACACCGATGTTTGGGTATCAATGGGCGAAGCGAAAGAAGCATGGGCTGAGCGTATCAACCTAATGATGCCTTACCAAGTCAACATGAACATGATCAAGGCAACAGGCAACCCACATGTGAAATTCATGCACTGCCTACCGGCTTTCCACGGCGAAGATACCACAGTAGGCAAACAGCTTGCTGCTGAATATCCGCAGCTTAAAGATGGCGTAGAAGTGACAGATGAAGTGGTCGAGTCTGAATACTCCATCGTGTTCGATGAGGCTGAAAACCGCATGCACACCATCAAAGCAGTCATGGTTGCGACATTAGGCAGTTAATAAGCTAAACAACTAAGAATCTAGGTAGCTAATAATCTAAATAGTTAAGCACTCACTTGTTCGCAAGCATTAACAAGTTAAGTGCAGTAGCAGGGAAATGCGGGTGGCATACTTGGGTTTTAACCCTTGGATAAAGCCCGCATTTTTTTTCATTCGACTGAAGAGATTATTACCAAAAAAAAACACAAGTTTTTCAGCTTCAACAAAGGCTTAAATGGAAGTTAAAAACGGACGTTATTTCGCATAAAAATCCATTAAATGAATACTTTA
Organism: Vibrio sp. NC2; assembly: GCF_025195005.1. Lineage (NCBI taxonomy): Bacteria > Pseudomonadati > Pseudomonadota > Gammaproteobacteria > Vibrionales > Vibrionaceae > Vibrio > Vibrio sp. NC2. Next base: position 57,873 of record NZ_JANVFC010000011.1, on the reverse strand, counting down.
AAGAAAGTATTGCATGGCCTTTTTATCTGAGTATAATCCTCCGCAATTTGTCTTAAGAGAGCAAAAAATGAACCGCAATTTTGTCGCACATGATTGTCAACCAATACGCCTTAGAATGGCGTTGGTGTCATTTTTATTTTGCTCTATTGATCGTTTCGAAGCCTCCTATTTTTAGGGGGCTTTTTTTTGTCCGCAATTTGACTGTATGCATAGAAAAAGGAAGACCCGTTATGGCGCATTCGTTATTTAACAAGCACATCATCTCCATTCCAGAGCTCTCTCGTGATGAACTGGAGCTTATCGTCGATACTGCTGCAAGACTCAAAGCAGAGCCAAATCCAGAGCTGCTGAAAAATAAGGTTGTCGCGAGCTGCTTCTTTGAACCTTCAACTCGAACTCGCCTTTCATTTGAAACCGCAGTTCAACGCCTTGGCGGCACCGTCATCGGCTTTGATAATGGCGGCAACACATCGTTGGCTAAGAAAGGCGAAACACTTGCCGATTCGGTGCAGGTCATTTCTTCTTACGTTGATGCCTTTGTGATGCGTCACCCACAAGAAGGCGCAGCACGTTTAGCCTCTGAATTCTCTAACGGTGTGCCAATTGTAAATGGTGGCGACGGTGCGAACCAACACCCAACGCAGACCTTGTTGGATCTATTCTCGATTTACGAAACGCAAGGCACGCTCGATAACCTCAATGTGGCATTCGTTGGCGACCTAAAATATGGCCGTACCGTGCACTCATTGACGCAAGCACTCTCAAAATTCAATAACGTGCGTTTCTTCTTTATCGCGCCAGAAGTGTTAGCGATGCCAGATTACATCTGTGAAGAACTGGAAGAGATGGGTATCCAATACAGCACCCACAGCAGTATTGAAGAAGTGGTGCCTGAACTGGATGTGCTGTACATGACTCGCGTACAGAAAGAGCGCTTTGATGCGTCAGAATACGCACACATGAAATCGGCTTACATTCTGACGGCCGATACGCTGAAAGACGCTCGCCAAAACATGAAGGTACTTCACCCACTGCCACGCGTCGACGAAATCACAACTGACGTCGATAAAACGCCACACGCTTACTACTTCGAACAAGCCGAAAACGGTGTGTATGCACGTGAAGCTTTATTAGCCCTAGTTCTAAATGACACTTTATAAGCAGGAGATACAGTCATGGTTAAACAAACTCAGCTACAAGTAGAAGCGATCCGTAATGGCAGCGTCATTGACCACATCCCTGCTCATCTTGGGATTAAAATTCTCAAACTGTTCAAGCTGCATAAAACAGAACAACGCATCACGATGGGGTTAAACCTGCCATCATCAGCGCTCGGCAACAAAGACCTAATCAAGATTGAGAACATCTTTCTGACCAAGGAACAAGCCAACCAATTGGCTCTATACGCTCCACAAGCGACAGTGAATCAAATTGAAGAGTACAAAGTGGTCAACAAGCTAACACTTGTGCTGCCAGAACAAATCAACAGTGTGTTCGCTTGCCCAAATAGCAACTGTATTTCGCACGGTGAACCTGTCGAAAGTAGCTTTAAAGTGCAGCTAAAACACGAAAACGTACAGCTAAAATGTCACTACTGTGAAAAAGTATTCTCTCGCGAGATCATGAGTGAACTTCGCTAACCCTTAGCGCTATTACCTCCGCAACAAAAACCCTTAATAATTCATGGATATTTATTCCCAACACGGAATAAATATCCATTCAACCAAAGAACAAAACTCCACAATAAAAGCAATTAACCAGAATTTTGTTTGGTGATCGCCTTCAAAAAGATAACTATCCTTTAGTGTTAGACTCAATGAATAGATGATCATACATCTCGCATACCCTCCCTCTTATTTCGGGGTTCATCGGTAAGCCCTAATTAACAATCGTACTCTACGGCTTTGGGAGTGCGTTCTGCGCTATGGACAAGCGATATCAACACGTTGACCTTAAGGAGTTGTTCATGAACCAAATCACTGAGCACGGTTGCTTGTATTCAGCTGAAGATAAAACACTGACTGCCGCGTGCAAACGCTTACTACAACAACAAAGCTTCTCGACCCAGAATCAACTGCGCGAGAAACTCGTCGACATTGGCTATACAGGTATCAGCCAATCGACTGTCTCTCGCATTTTGTCACAGCTTGGCGTTGTCAAAATTCAGAATGCCTGTGGTAAAAAGGTTTACTGCATCACGGTTGAAAGCGCGCCTGTGCGTGTCGATGCCTCAATCTCATCACAAATCGAATTAATTACTCACAACCAAGCGATGGTGATCGTAAAAACAAACCCTGGTTGCGCACAGTTGGTCGCAAGATTAGTCGATATCGACCCACATACCGAGATTATCGGTACGGTTGGTGGTAACGATACGGTTTTAATTATTCCAAAAGACACGATGAACATTGATGCTTGCGAACAAGTAGTAAGAGCACGCTTGGGTGTTGCCTAAATGTCTTATTGGCAAGGGCAGTTCACTGCAGTTGCGCTGCTAACCCTCTCTCGACTGCCTAAGAAAGTGGCCCACCCGCCCTAGCGGATATTTGCTGGTCGATGAAACTAATCACAAACTATTACGGTCTGATTGAGTTAAGATACCTTCAACTCCATTTTGATGACTAAATAGTATGCGACGACTTGCCACATTACTTTTTGTTTGTGTTTCCCTGTTCACCCAGCCTGCGTGGGCGCTTTTTGGAAACGACAACGCCGAGCCAAGCTTCGGAGGCAATAACAACGGTTTTGTCCCTGTAGACCAAGCTTTTCCTTTCAATTACTACCAGCAAGACGGCAAAGTCCTTCTCGACTGGCAAGTAAAAGAGGGCTACTACCTCTATCAACATAGCCTCTCGTTCACTGGCCAAAATCTCGCTATCGGCAATGTTGAAATGGAAGATGGCCAACCACACCAAGATGAATTCTTCGGTGAGGTGAGCATTTATACTCAGCCGTTATTCGTGCAAGTTCCGCTACAGAGTTACCAAGATGGCTCACAGCTGATCGTTAAGTATCAAGGTTGTGCAGATGCTGGTTTCTGCTACCCACCAGAAACTCGAGTAATCGACATTGAACCGTTTACTTCGACGAATCCTGGGGATATAAAAAGCAGTGATGTGCAAAACAGTGGTGATGCCCAAAACAGCAGTGCCTCACAAGGTTCATCTTCTGCAGCTGGTGAAGCGGACAATTCAGTACAACCCTCTTCTCCTACAGCTGACACAGCAAGTAATACCACTCAACAAACCAATGCTCCCGTTTCAAAAGAAGCAGGCTTAGCCGATAAGCTGGGTGACAGTTGGTGGACTCCATTATTATTCTTAGCACTCGGTGTTGGCTTAGCCTTTACGCCGTGTGTTCTGCCTATGTATCCGATTCTAACGGGTATCGTATTGGGTGGCGGCAAGCTCAGCCAAGGTCGTGCGCTGATGTTGTCGTTCATCTACGTGCAAGGCATGGCGTTAACCTACACCTTATTAGGTTTAGTGGTTGCTTCAGCAGGCATGCAGTTCCAAGCGGCCATGCAACACCCTTACGTACTGATCGCGCTGAGTGTTCTGTTCGTGACGTTGGCGATGTCGATGTTCGGCGTTTATAACCTACAACTGCCAAGCAGTATCCAAACCTGGCTCAACAATCAAAGCAACAAACAACAAGGTGGCAATACCTTGGGCGTGTTCGCGATGGGCGCTATCTCGGGCTTGGTGTGTTCACCTTGTACCACAGCGCCACTGTCAGGTGCGCTGCTGTATGTCGCTCAAAGTGGTGACCTATTAACGGGTGCGATTGCCCTGTATGCGTTAGCGATGGGTATGGGTATCCCGCTGATCTTGGTTGCGGTATTTGGTAATAAGCTACTGCCAAAAGCAGGCAGCTGGATGGATAAGGTGAAGATCGTATTCGGCTTTATCTTGCTGGCAGCGCCTATCTTCCTACTAGAGCGAATTATTCCTGAATTGTGGGCAACTGTGCTTTGGTCTGGATTAGGCTTCATCGCCTTTGGTTGGCTTTACCACAGCAAGAATGCACTGCCATTTGGCGGCTGGAAACAGAGCGCAGTGGGTATCATCGCGATGCTCGGTCTGTTCGCTTCTGCGCAACCTGCGTTGAATTACTGGTTTGCAGAAAAGAGCGTGGTGGTTGAACAGCAAATCCAATTTGCACGCATCAACACGGTTGAAGAATTAGAAATCCAGCTCATCGAAGCGAAGAAACTCGGTAAGCCAGTGATGCTCGACTTCTACGCCGATTGGTGTGTGGCCTGTAAAGAGTTTGAGAAGTACACCTTCCACCAAGCCGATGTCGAGAACAAGCTTTCTGATTTCGTCCTGCTTCAGGCTGACGTAACGAGAAACATGCCTCAAGACATTGAACTGCTTAAACAATTACAGGTACTCGGTTTGCCAACCATAGAGTTCTGGGATGGCGAGGGTAACCATGTTCCAAATGCTCGTGTTACTGGATTTATGGCTGCCGATGTATTCTTGAAACACATGCAAGACCACCAGCTATAACGGCAATATTCGCCGGAATATCTGCCTAAACGAAAGCCGCACTGCCCCTCCGTAACGAGATGACAGTGCGGCTTTTTTGCTATTCCGAGTAACGCTTTCTTATTCCGGGGATAAAAGTCGATATGGTTCAGACTTTTAATGCATAAATATTGTCCACATACTCAATCAGGATGATAATAAATATTAACTAAATTGTTAAAAGTATGAACGTCATGGACTCGACCTATACCATCATCATTGCTGATGACCATCCTCTTTTTCGCAACGCCCTGTTTCAGTCAGTTCATATGGCGATCAGTGGTGCGAACCTGCTTGAGGCTGATTCCCTCGATGCCTTACTGACTCTGCTAAAGAAAGAGGATGAACCAGACCTGTTGCTTCTCGACCTTAAGATGCCGGGTGCAAACGGGATGTCTGGCCTAATTCAACTGCGTGCTGAATACCCAGATTTACCAATTGTGGTGATCTCTGCCAGCGAGGATGCCAGCGTTGTCACTCAAGTGAAGAGCCACGGTGCCTTTGGCTTTATTCCTAAATCGAGTGATATGCGTGAATTGGTCAGCGCACTCAATCAAGTGCTGAATGGCGACCCATTCTTCCCTGAAGGGCTGATCACCAACAATGCAGCCTGTAGCGACCTTGCGGAAAAGCTTTCCACATTGACGCCTCAACAATACAAAGTGTTAGGAATGCTATCGGACGGCCTGCTGAACAAGCAAATCGCGTATGAATTGAATGTTTCGGAAGCGACCATCAAGGCGCATATGACAGCCATCTTCCGTAAACTGGATGTGAAAAATCGAACTCAAGCAGTTATCTTGCTACAAGAAATCCACAATTAAGCTTCGTTTACATCCTCTTCTAAAGTCGTCTTAGGCAAGCATAAACCCAACTTGACGACTTTATGATCATCTATATCTGCAACCACCCAAGTGATGTCATGCCACTCAAAGCTGTCACCTAATACCGGGTGTGCCCCAAGCTCTTGATCAACCAATTGTTTTAGCGTCATTTCTCGCTCTTCTTCCGAGCCAAGTTCAATACCATAACAATCGCTTACCGCAGCGACCGATAACCCAACATCTAAGAAGAAGTCACCAAAGAATCGAGCGGCTTCTTCTGCCAAAGGTGCCTCACTGAAGAGCTCACTTAGGCTATCTAGGTCTTTATCTTGACCAAGCACACAGAGAATATCGTTCGCCTCTAATATGGTACTGCCCGATGGGTGAAGCAAGGCATCTTGTCGAAACAGCGCAGTGATGCGCGTCCCTTCAGGCATCGATAAACGCTTGAGCGGTTCACCGACACACCACTTTTCCTCTTTCAGCTTGTAGACAAACATCTCCCATTCACTGGTCGGATAAATCTCGATACCGGTACGAGAAATCGGTGTTGGCGTTGGCGGTAGAGTCACTTTAGCGAGTCTTGCGACTTTCATTAAGCTGCCGCCTTGAACAATCAACGAAACCATAACCACGAAGAAGGCAATATTGAAATACAGCTGAGCATTTGGCAGACCAGCCATCATCGGGAAAACCGCCAAAATGATCGGAACTGCACCACGTAAACCGACCCAAGAGACAAACCAGCGCTCCTTGGTGGTAAAGCTTCTGAACGGCAGCAAACCCAACCAAACCGACACTGGACGAGCAAACAAAATCATACCGAAAGCCAGTGCTAACGCAGGAAGTGCAATGTCCATTAAGGTCGATGGTGTCACCAATAAACCCAACACCAAGAACATCACGATCTGACTTAGCCACGTCATGCCATCAAGGACATTAAGAATAGAGTGTCGAGAACGCGTTGGACGATTACCAATGAACAAGCCCACTAGGTAAATCGATAAGATGCCGCTGCCGCCAAGCATGTTAGAGAACGCAAACAGAGCCACGCCCCCACTGAGTACCAGAATGGAATAAAGGCCATCAGCCAGTTGTACTCGATTGATTAAGCTCCATAGAACCCAGCCGCCGCCAATGCCAACAAGGGTACCGATACCAAACTGCATCGCAAAACTTTGCAGTAGGAAGTTCATTCCCATCTCAGCGTCAGGGTTACCTAACAGCGCAATTAAAGTCACCGTCAGGAAGACCGCCATTGGGTCGTTAGTGCCTGATTCGATCTCTAGAGTTGAACCCACACGCTCATTGAGACTCTGCCCTTTCAGCAAAGAGAATACCGCTGCCGCATCGGTTGAACCAACAATCGCCCCGACCAAGATGCCCTGCATTAATGACAAGTCAAACAGCCAAGCCGCCATTAATCCGGTTAAGGTTGCTGTACATGCGACACCTATCGTCGCCAGCGAGAGCGAAGGCCAGAAAGCGACCTTGAAGCTCGCCACCTTGGTTCGCATACCGCCATCCAACAGAATCACGGCAAGCGCAAGGTTACTCACCAAGTAGGTCAGTGAGTAATCATCGAAATGAATATTACCGGGTCCATCTTCACCCGCTAACATACCAACGAACAAAAAGATCAAAAGAATAGGAACGCCCAATCGAGAGGACACTTGTGAGAAAAGCACGCTGATGGCGATGAGTACGGCACCAGTCAAGAATAAGTGGTTAATGGTTATTGCGTCCAATTCGTTCCCCCAAAGAATAAATTCCGAGCTTTAAGCCTGTTGATCTTTTGCCACTAGCTTGTTGATCTTCTGCCGTTTAGCAAGGCACGGTCGGTGAAAGTGCCGTTGTTACTATAACAAACTTATGTTTCGCTTCGTGTCATAAGCAGGGCTAAATACCGTTTCTCGGTCATTTAGTTGTTAAATTTTATGACTCGCAGTCTAATTCATCCCTTTTTGTTAGACCTTTGGCTAATTTAACAATACTGTAACATCACATTTTTCTATAGTTATGTCTCCTAGCTCCCATATTTCAGTACATTAGCGCTAATACCATCCCGACTAAAGTTGCACAGATCCCTTGACTTATCCTTGCTACATTCTAAATCGTAACATTACGTTAACACGCTATTTTACAAAACGGTTTCACAAAAACGGTTTCTACGAAAACGGAATAAAGGAGAAGGCAATGGCGTTCGAATCTACGGAACATGCTCAAGCCTACTGGAAGGAAAACTTGGGAATAATGGGAACACTACTCGCAATATGGTTTGTGGTGTCTTACGGCGCAGGCATCTTATTTGTGGATGTCCTCAATACCATTCAATTTGGCGGATTTAAGCTAGGTTTTTGGTTCGCTCAACAAGGTTCAATTTATACCTTCGTGGCGTTGATATTTATTTACGTTGTTCGCATGAATAAGCTGGACAAAAAATACAACGTACAGGAAGACTAGAGGCTAGAACATGGATATTCAAACTTGGACGTTTATTCTCGTCGGTATTACTTTCGCAGTATATATCGGCATCGCAATCTGGGCTCGCGCTGGAACAACCAGTGAATTCTACGTTGCTGGCGGCGGCGTACACCCAGTAGCAAACGGCATGGCAACAGCCGCTGACTGGATGTCGGCAGCATCATTCATCTCAATGGCAGGTATCATCTCATTCGTTGGTTACGACGGTGCGGTTTACCTTATGGGTTGGACAGGTGGTTACGTACTACTTGCGCTATGTTTAGCACCTTACCTACGTAAGTTCGGTCAGTTTACGGTTCCTGATTTCATCGGTGAACGTTACTACTCGAAAACAGCACGCATGGTAGCGGTATTCTGTGCAATCTTCGTATCATTTACGTACGTTGCAGGCCAGATGCGTGGTGTTGGCGTTGTATTCTCTCGTTTCCTAGAAGTTGATATTAACCTAGGCATCATCATTGGTATGGGTATTGTGTTCTTCTACGCAGTGCTTGGTGGCATGAAAGGCATCACTTATACGCAGGTAGCTCAATTCTGTGTCCTCATTTTCGCCTTCCTTGTACCAGCAATCTTTACCTCTATCATGATGACGGGTAACCCACTTCCACAAGTTGGTATGGGTTCAACGCTATCAGGCACGGATGTTTACCTTCTTGATAAACTGGATGGCCTAACCGAAGAGCTCGGATTTACCGCCTATACCGAAGGTAACAAGAGCATGGTGGATGTATTCTTCATCTGTGCAGCTCTAATGGTCGGTACTGCGGGTCTTCCACACGTAATCATTCGTTTCTTCACAGTACCAAAAGTACGTGATGCTCGTATCTCAGCGGGTTGGGCACTACTGTTCATCTCATTGCTATACACAACAGCACCCGGCGTTGCAGCGTTCGCTCGTGTGAACATGATTGAAACGATTAACGGCCCAGACATGCAAGGTGTCGCAGCAGTAGACGCACCAAGCTGGTATAAAAACTGGGAAAGCACTGGCCTAGTCGGTTGGGAAGATAAGAACGGCGATGGCAAAATGTTCTACTCGGGCGATGAACGCAACGAGATGAAGATTAACCGTGACATCATCGTACTGGCTTCTCCAGAACTAGCAAAACTACCTAACTGGGTTGTAGCACTACTTGCAGCCGGTGGCCTAGCAGCCGCACTATCAACAGCCGCAGGTCTACTATTGGTCATCTCAACGTCGATTTCACATGACTTGTTGAAGAAAGGCTTTAGACCAAACATGACCGACAAGCAGGAGCTATTAGCCGCTCGTTTGGCAGCGATGGTCGCGATTGTCGGTGCTGGTTACTTAGGTATTAATCCACCAGGTTTCGTAGCTCAGGTAGTAGCGTTTGCCTTCGGCTTAGCCGCAGCATCCTTCTTCCCTGCCATCATCCTAGGTATCTTCTACAAGAAGATGAACAAGGAAGGCGCAATTGCAGGTATGTTGTCAGGTATTGCCTTCACAGCAAGCTACATCATCTACTTCAAGTTCATTAACCCAGCAGCAAGCACACCGGAAAATTGGTGGTTTGGTATCAGCCCAGAAGGCATTGGTACGCTAGGTATGTGTCTAAACTTTGTAGTATCAATTGCAGTGAACAAAGTGACCGCTGAAGTTCCTGAAGATGTACAAGAGATGGTTGAGTCTATCCGTTATCCTAAAGGTGCTGGTGAAGCTCACGACCACTAAGAAGCTCGCTACTTAGTGACTAGGATAATAAGCACTTAGAAAATGAATCAGTACTTACATTGTAGGGATTAGGTACTGACTCAAGAAAGCCGATACTTTATGTATCGGCTTTTTCTTTTTCCCTGCTATTTTATAAAAAGACTAAAGAAAGGGTTGTTTTTAAACTTTCATTTGATAATAATTATCATTAACATCCATTAAAGAGATGCAAATGATGATGAAAGAGCAGCAGGTTCTCTATTCAAGATTTTACAAAGCACAGGATCGCTTTGCTTCATTAGAGCAAGTTCAAGGTAACGAACCGTTTGTGATTCGAGACTATATCGAATGCGCACTCACGCTGTCGGCTTACTATGAAAAGCATGCCGCTCAAGAAAATATCTTGTTGTGTGAACTGTACCTGCGCCAAGTTTTCTTTCATTTAATTGAAGCGATTGAGTCTCCTGACCACAGTTTCGCCTTTCGTCATATCTGCCTAGACTCTATTCACTCTCCACTATTTTATTTAAAACGCCACTACCGCCAGCAACCGCACGGCCAAGCGCGTTTTTTGAATATCAGCCAGACACTACAACAAGTCCAAGCCCCACTTGGCTAACAAGGATAGAACATGACCCAAGAATTTCGGATTGAGAAAGACAGCATGGGCGAAGTTAAAGTCCCTGCCGATGCGCTATACCAGGCACAAACTCAACGTGCCGCGGATAACTTCGCGTTTAGCTCGCACAAGATGCCAACCAGCTTTATTCAAGCACTGGCGTTAATTAAGCAAGCCGCCGCCGATACCAACGCTCAATTAGGCTTATTAGAAGGTGATATTGCAAACGCAATTGCCGAGGCAAGCCAAGAGATAATTGAGGGTAAACACCTCGAGCAATTCCCTATTGATGTTTACCAAACGGGTTCTGGCACTAGCTCCAACATGAATGCCAATGAAGTCATTGCCACGCTCGCTTCAAGAAGCTTACAAGGCGACGTGAACCCCAATGATCACGTCAACATGGGTCAAAGCAGTAACGATGTCGTGCCAACGGCGATCCAAGTAAGCGTTGCTTTGATGACAGAAAACAAATTGTTGCCTGCGTTAACTCACCTTTCTTCAGCACTTACCGTTAAACAGCAAGAGCTTGCTGAGGTAGTAAAAACAGGCCGTACTCACCTAATGGATGCAATGCCGATTACCTTTGCTCAAGAGCTTGGTGGTTGGAAGTTCCAGATTGAACACACCAAGCAAGCCATTGAAAGCAGTTTGCCAGCAATCAAGGCACTTGCTCAAGGTGGCACAGCGGTAGGTACGGGGATCAATGCCGACCCACGCTTTGCCGATAAATTTGCAAGTAACCTGTCTCAATCAACAAAGATCAGTTTTACCTCGAGTGAAAACTTCTTTTTCAACCTCAGCAGCCAAGACGCGATCGTTGCGTTTTCTGGTCAGCTTAAAACTGCAGCAGTTGCGATCCTCAAGATCTCAAACGATCTTCGCTGGATGAACTCAGGGCCGTTGGCTGGCTTAGGGGAAATTGAGTTACAAGCGCTGCAACCGGGCTCGTCTATCATGCCAGGAAAGGTCAACCCTGTGATTCCAGAGGCTGCAGCCATGGCGGCAGCGCAAGTGATTGGCAATGACACCACGATCACGATTGCTGGCCAATCGGGTAACTTCCAATTGAATGTGATGCTGCCGGTTATTGCTCATAACGTTCTAGAAAGCATAGAGTTGTTAGCCAACAGCTCAGTCGCACTGGCTGATAAAGCGATAGCTACCTTCACCGTGCGCCAAGACAATCTCGATTTAGCACTGTCAAAGAACCCAATTCTAGTGACGGCGCTCAACCCTGTGATTGGCTATCTAAAGGCAGCAGATATTGCCAAGAAAGCTTATAAAGAGGGCTTACCGATTCTTGATGTTGCAGAAAGAGAAACTGATCTCAGCCGAGAAGAACTTAGCAAGCTACTTGATCCAACCACACTGACGCAGGGTGGTATTGCCGGTTAGTTAATCAATGAACCAAAAATTAACGCTCCTTACCGAAACAAAAAAGGCCTCATACGAGGCCTTTCCACTATCCGCTCACAAGTCCGAATGTGCTAATCCGAACCTGTTAATTCAAGTTAACTCACTCGATTCAATACCGCTCTAAGTTTTAGCGGTTTCACTGGCTTGGCTATAAAACTAAAACTATTGGCCTTTATCGCTGCCAACATGTCATCGGTTCTATCAGCACTGATGATGACCCCTTCAAAAGAGTCCCCAAGACGTAAACGACACTGCTGCAGGACTTCGAGTCCGGTTCGGCCATTATCCAAACGGTAATCAGAGAAAATCACATCCGGCTGCCAACCATCATCTAGGCACTTCAAGCTTTCAACTAGATCAACGGCTGTCTTAACCTCACAACCCCAACGACCAATCAAGTTCTCCATACCGACTAAAATCTCTCGTTCATTATCGACACACAGTATTTTCAAGTGCTCGATATCACTAGTCGCCATTGGCGTCGAAGCTTGTACAACCGGAGCCACTTTTTCCGCGCGAGCTAAGGTGATGGAAAAGACACTGCCTTGGCCCGGCCATGAGCGCATCGAAATTTGATGGCCAAGCACATGGGCAATACCTTTGGAGATGGCTAATCCTAGCCCTAACCCCTGATCAGCACGCACTTGGCTACCACGAGTAAATTCTTCGAAGATCTCTTGTTGCTTGTCTTCATCGATACCGGTTCCGTTATCCCACACATCAATTCTAACCTGACCATTCACTCGTCTCGCACCCAGTACCACTTTCCCTTCCGGGTTGTAACGAAACGCATTGGTCAAAAAGTTCTGAATCACGCGTCTTAATAATTTAGGGTCAGAATGAATGAACAATGACGATGGGATCATTTGAAACTGGATTTTTTGTTGTATCGCTAAAGCGCTAAATTCCGCATTCAAATTGGTTAGTACATCATGCACGGCAATCGCATGAATGTTGGTTTCTAACTTACCGGATTCCAAGCGCGAGATATCCAACAAATCACCAATCAGATCTTCAGCCGCACCAAGGGCACTCTCGATGTGGGATGAAAGCTGTTTGACCTCTTGTTCTTTTGCCACCTCAGATAGCGAAGAAGCAAACAAGCGAGCAGCATTTAATGGCTGCATCAAATCGTGACTCACAGCCGCAAGAAAACGACTCTTGGATTGTGATTCTTGGTCCGAAATCTGAGTTGCTTTTACCAAGCGATGATTCAGTTTTTCGAGCTCTTGAGTTCGCTCATGCACTCTCGATTCCAAGCTTTCGTTAGCATCTTTTAGCGCTTGCTCTGCTTGTCGGAATACCGTGATGTCGGTAAAGCTCATCACAAAGCCACCGCTTGGCATCGGGTTACCTTGCACTTCAATGACTCGACCATCGGGACGAATGCGAGAAGAGGTGTGTCGAGTGCCTTGTTCAAGGTGATAAACACGGCGGCGAACGTGATCTTCCGGGTCGCCAGGGCCACACAAACCTTGCTCAGCATTGTGACGAATAACATCTGAAATGGGTCGACCAACCTGAATCAAGCCAGCAGGGAACTCAAACAATTCTAAGTAACGTTGATTCCACGCCACCAGCCTCATTTGTTTGTCGATTACTGCAATACCTTGGCCAATATGTTCAATCGCGCCTTGCAGTAAACCACGGCTGAAGTCGTACAATTCCGAGGCTTCATCAACGATAGTCGCAACCTCTTCAAGCTGCATGTTTCTGCCTTGCAAAGCAGAAGTGAGTACTAACTTAGCAGACGAAGCACCGAATACACCGGCGAGTACGCGCTCTGCGTGTCTAATCAGGCTTGCTGGAGCTTGTTGATTGGGAAGTAACGGCTGGCCATGTTGCTGCCAATAGCTGTGTAAGGCGCTTTTCGCTCGCTTTCGACCCACAAAACGCGATGCCAACATCTCTAATTCTGCGACTGTCACACGGTTTTGATAGAGGCTGATGTTCTCATTTTCAGGCAGTGGTGTACCAACAAATGCTGCCGATTGTAAGCGCTCACTTAGGCTTGGTCTGGTCGTCATCGAGACCACGGCATAGCACAAGGTATTGAGTAAAATACTCAGCACTATGCCCCAATTGGAGCTGCTAACATCCCAACTTCTCAGCAGTTCTGGCGGCGTGATAATCCACAGCAGTAAGTTACTTTCGCTATCGCCCGCTAGCATGCTGGTTTGACTCATCAGGGTAATCAGCCAGATCACAGAACCGACAAGCAAACCGACATAAACGCCCTTTCGGTTTCCGGGACGCCAGTACAATCCACCAATTAATGCAGGAGCGAACTGAGCAATCGCAGCAAAAGAAAGAAAGCCAATAGCCGACAATGAATGGATAGTATCGAGGGCCTGATAAAACAACCAAGCACCAAGTAACAGCAGCAAAATTAACCCACGTCGAATCACCAGTAACAGGCCAGAAAAATGTCGATGTGTTCTTTGGGTTAGACGCATACGACGCAGCAACAATGGCATCACTAAATCATTCGATACCATGATCGCTAATGCTATGGTCGATACAATCACCATGCCACTCGCCGCCGAAGTACCTCCGAGGAAAGCTAACAAAGCAATGTGATTCGCACCTTCTGCCATTGGCACACTGATAACGTAAGTATCAGCCGGCATGTCAGTGAGCAACCCTTGTCCTGCCCAAGCAATTGGCAGCACGAAAAGTCCCATCAAAATCAGGTAAAGCGGAAACAGCCAGCGAGCAGTATGCAAATCTTGAGGGCGTTCGTTCTCAACCACCATGGTATGGAATTGGCGCGGCAAACAGACAATCGCCAACATGGTTAAAACGGTATGAATAATTAAGGTCGGAATATTCGGTGATTCATAGGTGGAAGCCGCCACATCAAGCAGGTCGATTTTGTCACTGCTCACCGCCAGGTACATGATGAACAAGCCAACAATCAAAAATGCCGCGAGCTTAACGATGGATTCAAACGCTACAGCCATCATCATGCCACGGTGGTGTTCAGTGTTATCGATGTGTCGCGTGCCAAACAACATCGTAAAAATGGCCAATGCACCGACCACAAACCAAGAGACGTGATAGTCCTGATAACCAAAATCAGTGGCTAGGTTTGGCGCAACAATATCCAACCCCATGGTAATACCGCGCAATTGCAGCGCGATATAGGGAAGAATACCAACCACAGCGATAATGGTCACCGCCACCGCTAAGCCTTGAGATTTTCCATAACGAGCCGCGATAAAGTCGGCAATAGAGGTGATGTGTTCACGCTTGGCGATGAGGATCAGCCGAGCTAAGATCCGCCATCCCAATGTGAAAACCAAAATAGGGGCGAGGTAGATGGGCAAGAAGGACCATGGGTTATTGCTCGCCTGCCCGACCGTTCCATAAAAGGTCCAAGAGGTACAATACACCGCAATAGAAAGGCTATAGATCCATGGACGCCAGCGTGATAGCCAACGAACTTGCCTGTCTCCATACCAAGCGATCAAAAACAACACGCCCAAATAGGCTAAAGAGACTGGAATTACTATCCATCCTTGCATTAAAAACCCTTTTTCATCCATAAAAAAACCTCTCCATAAGGGAGAGGTTTCATTTAACTAGGGAAGTGCGTTTAACTCAATCGCATCGCTTAAATTCTGTGCTTTAGGCTTTAATTCTGAGCATCAGATTGAGCTGAGGCTGTTTGATTAACCTCAACCACTGAGCTTCTTTCATCGACCTTAATAAACAAGGCAAGTGCTCCCATTGCGGCCATACCCCAGAAGATATTGGCACCCCAAAGCTCATATCCCCAACCACTTAAGGTGGTCATCAGAGCAATAAATGCACCTAATGGAATCGCATTATAGAGAGCTTGTAGCGCAACCATCTTGTTCTGTTCTTCAGATTGGATGTATTGAATCGCTGCGATGTGTGCCATAGCAAACGTCACCCCGTGCAGCAACTGAGCCACTATCAATACTGGAATCGCAATCGTTGATGCTGTGATACCCCAACGAGCCATTACCCCGATGCCAGCAATCACAAACAGAGTGCGCAATGATAATCCAGCAAACAATCGCTTGCTCAGAGCAAATACAGCCACCTCAGCAACCACAGCCAAGCTCCACAGATAACCGATGATCGCCTCAGAGTGCCCCGCCTCTTTCCAGTAAATCGCACTAAAGCTGTAATACGCGGCGTGGCTTCCTTGAAGCAGTGCCATCAATGCAAGAAACTTCACTACCGACGATTCACGTAATAGTTGACCAAGTTTAGGTCTTTCAGTGACTTGCTCTGATTCTGTCACCGGCATTACGTTCGGGTTTCTCATCGCGAACAACAGAGAAACCAAAACTCCTGCCAGCGCAGTATACAAAATCATATCCGTGCCAAATTCAGCCACCAGATAACCAACCACCGTTGAACCAGCAATAAATGCCACTGAACCCCACAAACGTGTACGTCCGTAATCGAGCATCTTGAGACGGCTGTAATGGTTCGCCATTGCATCAGAAAGCGGAATAATCGGTCCATAGCAGAGGTTGAACATTACCGTTGCTAGCAACATCAATAAAAAGCTACCACCAGTAAAGAAATGGAAACCAACAAATAATAGCGCGACAAAACTGAGGCAACGCAATGCTGGTATTAAATGCTCAACTTTATGGATACGCGGTGTTATCACAAAGTTGGCAACACAACGCGTAGCCAAACCCACACCAATCAATACGCCAATGTCCCCTGCAGAAACGCCTTGGTCTTCAAACCACAGCGCCCAAAATGGCAGATAAACGCCATAGGCAAAAAAGAAACCAAGAAAATACTGGGATATCCAGCCATAAGGGGAAGGATTAAACATAGGCGACCTATAAAAATGTGTGGAACAAGGAAGCGCCAATTATGCCTATCTCGCATACGATGAAAAAGGGAATTATTACTGGGATAGTATTCCTATATTCAATTTACTTGGATATCGCATTTCAACGAGATATCTCAGGCTCATCGATACCCATACTCGCATTTAGACTAAAGTCGTCTGGAGCTTCGCTGGTATTTTGTCAGACTGATTAAAGACTCCCATTTCTTCTTGTGATGCTTATGCCTGACAACTTTAATATGCAGCACCCACCCTTCGATAGCCTGTCCGACACCGAACAGTTGAAGCTGCGCTCTTCATTAGACGTGGTGTATTACCGCTCTCAAGAAGTAATCCTGGAAGCCGATAGGCCGAGCCGACACCTGCACATTTTGATCAAAGGAGCGGTTGAAGAGCGCGCGAGCAGTGATGGCGAGATTTACGCACACTATGCCAATGACGATATTTTTGATGTCCGAAGCCAGTTTGAACCTCACACCAAACACCAATACATCGCGCTCGAAGATACATTAAGTTATCTGCTGCCCACCGAGATTTTTCTCGAGCTTTACCACGCTAATGGCCAATTCGCCGCCTACTTTGATAGCAACCTATCAACACGTAAAGCACTGATCGAAGCCGCCCAACAGCAGCAGAATCTAGCCGAGTTCATATTGACCAAAGTGGATGACTCTATCTATCACCCACCACTGATACTTAAACCGAACCAACCTATCAATCAAGTCACTCAAACCCTTAAAGAACAAGGTTTAGACTCCGCTTTGGTTCATTTGGATCATGATGTTCCAAAAGCTTTTGGAACATCATGTACCTTACCGTATGGAATCGTCACACGGACCAATTTATTACATGCTGTAATGCTGGATAATTTCCCACTAGATACCCCTGTCGGTGATATTGCGACCTTTCCGGTAATGCATGTCAATCAAGGCGATTTTTTGTTTAATGCCATGATTACCATGACTAGAAATCGTGTAAAAAGACTGATGGTTTGTGATGGTCTTAATGCGGTTGGTATGGTGGACATGACGCAAATTCTCAGTGCGTTTTCCACTCATTCACACGTTCTCACTTTACGTATTGCGCGAGCCACCAGCGTTGAAGAGTTGGCAATGGCATCCAACAAACAGCGTCAACTGGTCGAGAGTTTGCTCAGTAACGGGATTCGTACGCGCTTTATCATGGAGCTAATTTCTGCGGTCAACGAGCAGATCATTGAGAAAGCCTTTGAGCTCATCATTCCACCCGCGCTGCACAATCACTGCTGCTTAATCGTTCTGGGTTCTGAAGGCCGCGGAGAGCAAATTCTCAAAACCGATCAAGATAATGCACTCATCATTCAAGATGGTTTAGAGTGGCACCAATGCCAAAGCGCTATGAACGACCTGACCCACACCCTGCAGCAATTGGGCTACCCTCTTTGCCCGGGCAACGTAATGGTCAACAACCCTAAGTGGGTGCACTCTCAGCAAGAATGGAAACAAACCCTCACGAGTTGGGTAAGAAAAGCCACACCAGAAACCGTAATGGACATCGCGATCATGGCGGATGCCCATGCTGTAGCAGGTAATAGAGAACTCTTAAAACCAGTGAAACAACACCTCAGTGATTTAATGTTGGGACAGGAGTTAATCCTCACCGAATTTTGTCGCCCTGCCCTGAACTTTTCCGTTCCCCTCACCCTGTTTGGCAATGTTAAACAGTCCAAGTCAGGGCTCGATATCAAACAAGGCGGTATTTTCCCTATCGTGCATGGCATTCGGGCACTCAGCCTTGAGCATGGTGTCACGGTCAACAACACCTTTGAGCGGATTGAGCACCTAGTCGGTAAAAATGTATTGGAGCAAAGTACCGCCGATAACCTTAACGAAGCGCTCAAGCAATTCTTTAAGTGGCGCTTATCTCAGCGGTTATCCCAACAACACAGCAGCAATAAAATTAACGTGAAGTTGATGGAGCGAGCAGACAGGGATCTGCTTCGTCATAGCTTGCATGTGGTGAAGAAATTCAAGCAATGGCTAGGCTACCACTATCAAATAAGAGACTAGGCGGCTGAACGATGAATAGATTGGTTCGTTATTACTGGCATCACAAACTTAAAGGCTCCCCCTATCAGCCTTTTTTTGCCGCGCCTACCCATAATGAATATGTATCGCTCGATTGTGAAACCACCAGCCTCGACCCTAATCAGGCGGAATTAGTCACTATTGCCGCGACAAAGATCATCGGTAACCGAATCATTACCAGCCAACCTTTTGAAGTTCGACTACGAGCACCGCAGTCACTCGATTCCAATTCCATCAAAATCCATCGCATTCGCCATCAAGATCTAAAGCACGGCATAGAAGAGAAACAAGCTCTAATTGAGCTGCTGGATTTCATCGGTAATCGCCCTTTAGTCGGATATCACATCCGCTACGATAAAAAAATTCTCGATCGCGCCTGTTTAAAACAACTCGGATTTCCATTGCCTAACCGGTTAGTCGAAGTGAGCCTGCTCTATCAAGAAAAACTCGAAAGGCAGCTGCCCAATGCCTACTTCGATCTCAGTATGGACGCCATCTGCCGCCAGCTGGATTTGCCTATCCCGGTCAATAAACATGATGCATTACAAGATGCTATCTCCGCAGCCCTGATCTTTGTTCGCCTTAAATACGGTGATTTACCTCGTTTCAACTCTTCTTATTCTTAATTCAACCATTGCCTCTCTGCATAGAGAGCAATATCGCAAAAATGAACTTAACTCGCTATTTTCTAAGTGAAAAGCAGCGTCTCATCCTAAAGTCTAATTGTGGAAATCGCCGTCCTAGCCGAGAGTGATAGCACAACGACAGTCCTGTAATAGACTTAGAAACTGAACACAAAGGAAGTTGCCAGTTCATTAAGAATGTAGGCACAAGGAGAGATGCAATGAGTGAAGCCCACGTTTATCCGGTAAAAGAAAATATTAAATCAACGACGCACGCGGATAATGACACTTACCTAGCCATGTACCAACAATCTGTATCTGACCCTGAAGGCTTTTGGGGTGAACACGGAAAAATCGTTGATTGGATTAAACCTTTCACACAGGTAAAGAACACCTCTTTTGACCCTGGCCACATCGATATCCGCTGGTTTGAAGATGGCACGCTTAATGTTTCGGCTAACTGTATCGACCGTCACCTTGCTGAGCGCGGTGATGAAGTCGCCATCATCTGGGAAGGCGATGATCCGGCTGATGACAAAACACTAACTTTTAATGAACTGCACAAAGATGTATGCCTGTTTTCAAATGCTCTAAAAGAGCAAGGCGTACGCAAAGGCGATGTGGTTTGTTTATATATGCCAATGGTTCCTGAAGCGGCAGTGGCTATGCTGGCGTGTACACGTATCGGTGCTGTCCACACTGTGGTATTTGGCGGTTTCTCTCCAGAAGCACTGTCTGGTCGTATTATCGATTCCAACTCTAAAGTTGTTATCACTGCCGATGAAGGCGTGCGTGGTGGCCGTGCGGTTCCACTGAAGAAAAATGTTGACGAAGCACTCACCAACCCTGAAGTAAAAAACATCGAGAAGGTTTTCGTATTCAAACGCACTGGCGGCGATGTGGCGTGGCACGAACACCGTGATGTGTGGTGGCATGATGCTATTGCTAATGTATCGGCAGATTGCCCACCAGAAGAGATGAACGCAGAAGACCCACTATTCATCCTTTATACGTCAGGCTCTACAGGTAAACCGAAAGGTGTTATGCACACCACAGGTGGCTACCTTGTTTATGCAGCCATGACCTTCAAATACGTATTCGACTACCAAGAAGGCGAAACCTTCTGGTGTACAGCGGATGTAGGCTGGATTACCGGTCACACTTACCTCGTTTACGGGCCGCTTGCCAATGGCGCAAAAACAATTCTATTCGAAGGCGTGCCTAATTACCCGAACACCAGCCGTATGAGTGAAGTGGTCGATAAGCATCAAGTTAATATTCTTTATACTGCACCAACAGCGATTCGCGCTTTGATGGCGAAAGGCAATGAAGCGGTTGAAGGGACTTCTCGTGACAGCCTAAGAGTCATGGGCTCGGTAGGTGAACCTATCAACCCAGAAGCGTGGGAGTGGTACTACAAAACGATTGGTAATGAGCAGTCTCCGATTGTCGATACATGGTGGCAAACAGAAACGGGCGGTATCTTAATCTCACCACTGCCGGGCGCAACAGACCTAAAACCGGGTTCAGCGACTCGCCCATTCTTCGGTGTACAGCCCGCGCTGGTTGATAACATGGGTAACATCATTGAGGGTGCAACAGACGGCAACCTTGTGATTCTTGACTCTTGGCCAGGACAAATGCGTACCGTACATGGCGATCATGACCGTTTCGAACAAACTTACTTCTCTACCTTTAAAGGCATGTACTTTACCAGTGATGGTGCTCGTCGTGATGAAGACGGTTACTACTGGATTACTGGCCGTGTTGATGACGTGCTTAACGTATCTGGTCACCGTATGGGTACCGCTGAGATTGAATCCGCTCTAGTGGCGTTTGATAAGATTGCTGAGGCCGCGATTGTCGGTATTCCTCATGATATTAAAGGCCAAGCCATTTACGCTTACATCACGTTGAATGATGGTGAGTTCCCAACTGCAGAGCTTCATAAAGAAGTGAAAGACTGGGTACGTAAAGAGATTGGTCCTATCGCAACGCCAGATGTCCTGCATTGGACAGACTCTCTGCCAAAAACTCGTTCGGGTAAGATCATGCGTCGTATCCTTCGTAAAATTGCCACCGGCGATACTGGAAATCTAGGTGATACCTCGACACTGGCCGACCCAAGCGTGGTTGATAAACTGATTGCAGAGAAAGCAGAACTGGCATAAGCAACCCGTCACATTAGCTAGTCACTGTTTAAAACAGACCATAACGAAACCGTCACCTATGTGGCGGTTTTTTTATGGCCGATCTTGATCTCAAATATCTTCGATAAAATTAAAGCCATCGTGGTTTTTTGTTAAGTTGATAACAATTCCATGCTGTACTTATAGGAGATTAGACCAGTAAATTGCTGCGATTTGCGCTGAATTAGCTATAATCTGGTTCTAATTTTTAAATTTGGGTTTTTCTTACTGGAAATTAACCCCAGATTTTCAATAAAATGGCAACATTCACATTCGTAAACACGATAAAGGAAGATAGCCCCACAATGTCTACAAAGTTTCGCATTCTAGTTTTAAATGGCCCAAACCTTAACCTGTTAGGCCTTAGAGAGCCTGCACACTACGGTTCTCAAACACTTGACCAGATTATTAGCTCATTGACCGAGCAAGCGAAAACACAAGATGTTGAGCTGTCTCACTTACAGTCAAATCGTGAGTATGAACTGATTGAAGCTATCCATAGTGCTTATCAAAATGTTGATTTCATTATTATCAACCCAGCGGCCTTTACACATACCAGTGTGGCGTTGCGTGATGCACTACTTGGTGTTGCTATCCCATTTATTGAGGTTCACCTATCGAATGTTCACGCACGTGAACCATTCCGTCACCACTCTTACCTATCTGATAAAGCAGAAGGTGTGATTTGTGGCTTAGGTGCCCAAGGTTATCAATTTGCTTTGACGGCTGCGCTCAACAAGCTCAACGCAAAGTAAATAAAAACAACGAACTATTACTAACCTACTCAGTCAAAGAGTAAGTTCAATCAACAGATAAAGAGAAAGAAACAATGGATATTCGCAAAATCAAAAAGCTAATCGAATTGGTTGAAGAGTCTGGTATTTCTGAGCTAGAAATCTCTGAAGGTGAAGAGTCAGTACGAATCAGTCGTAACAGCCCTGTATCTGCAGCACCGATTCAATATGCAGCGGCTCCAGCTCCTGTAGCGGCAGCACCTGCGGCGGCACCTGTAGCAGCAGAAGCAGCAGCTCCTGCAGTTCCAGCTGGCCACCAAGTTCTTTCTCCAATGGTTGGTACTTTCTACGGCGCTCCAAGCCCAGATGCAAAACCATTCGTTAAGGTTGGTCAATCTGTAACTGCTGGCGAAACGCTATGTATCGTTGAAGCAATGAAAATGATGAACCAAATCGAAGCTGATAAATCTGGTGTTGTAACGGCTATCCTAGTTGAAGACGGTCAACCAGTAGAATTCGACCAAGCTCTAGTAATTATCGAATAATAGAGAGCACTCATTATGTTAGATAAATTAGTAATCGCGAACCGTGGTGAAATTGCACTGCGTATTCTGCGAGCATGTAAAGAGCTTGGCATCAAAACGGTAGCGGTTCACTCAACAGCTGACCGCGATCTTAAGCACGTACTGCTTGCTGACGAAACCATTTGTATCGGTCCAGCTCGTGGTATCGATAGCTACCTAAACATCCCTCGTATCATCAGCGCAGCTGAAGTTACAGGTGCAGTAGCTGTTCACCCTGGCTACGGCTTCCTATCTGAAAATGCAGATTTTGCAGAACAGGTAGAGCGCAGTGGTTTTATCTTCGTTGGCCCTAAAGCTGAAACCATTCGCATGATGGGTGACAAAGTGTCAGCTATCACGTCAATGAAGAAAGCTGGCGTACCTTGTGTACCGGGTTCTGACGGCCCTCTTGATGATGATGAAGTGAAAAACAAAGCGCACGCTAAGCGCATTGGTTTCCCTGTAATCATCAAGGCATCTGGCGGCGGCGGCGGTCGTGGTATGCGTGTTGTTCGTACTGAAAAAGAACTAACAGAAGCTATCGCGATGACGCGTGCTGAAGCAAAAGCATGTTTCAATAACGACATGGTTTACATGGAAAAATTCCTAGAAAACCCACGTCATATTGAAGTACAAGTGCTTGCAGATGGCCAAGGCAATGCTATCCACCTAGGTGAGCGTGACTGTTCAATGCAGCGCCGTCACCAGAAAGTTGTGGAAGAAGCACCAGCTCCAGGTATCACTGAAGAGATGCGTAAGTACATCGGTGACCGTTGTACTCGTGCATGTCTTGAGATTGGTTACCGCGGCGCAGGTACATTTGAATTCCTATACGAGAACGGTGAGTTCTACTTCATCGAAATGAACACTCGTATCCAGGTTGAGCACACGATTACTGAAATGGTAACGGGTATCGACCTAGTGAAAGAGCAACTTCGCATTGCTGCTGGTCAGCCTCTATCATTCACACAGGATGATATTAAGCTGCGCGGCCACTCAATCGAATGTCGTATCAACGCGGAAGATCCAGTTCGTTTCTTACCATCTCCAGGTAAGATCACGCGCTTCCATGCTCCAGGTGGTATGGGTGTTCGTTGGGAATCTCACATCTATACTGGCTACACAGTACCACCACACTACGATTCAATGATCGGCAAGCTGATCACTTACGGTGAGAACCGTGACGTAGCGATTGCACGTATGAAGAACGCACTAGCAGAAATGATTGTTGAAGGTATCAACGTCAATACTGAGCTGCAATTAGCGATTATGAACGACGAAAACTTCCAACACGGTGGGGCAAACATCCACTACCTTGAGAAGAAACTTGGTCTGCAATAGAAGCTAGTCTTCCGTAATACGTTCTCTGTAGAACAGTAATAAATGCTCACTTCGGTGGGCATTTTTGTTTTTAAACACTCGCAAAAATCAATCAATAATCCCTCTTATAATCCGCGGTGTTTTGATGAATTTGCTCATATTTTCTGCTAGACTCCCCATCCAATTTTTCTCATATAGAAGATGCAGCCATGCCTTGGATTCAAATCAAGCTTAATGCGACCAATGAAAATGCCGAACAAATCGGCGACATGTTAATGGAAGAGACTGGTGCTCTTTCCGTAACTTTCCTGGATGCACAAGATACCCCTGTATTTGAGCCTCTGCCGGGTGAAACTCGCCTTTGGGGTGATACTGACATTCTCGCGCTTTACGACGCTGAGACTGATACTGGTGTCGTTCTAGCGCAGATTAAAGCAAGCAACATGTTCCCTGCAGACTTTGCTCATAAAGTAGAGCAAATTGAAGACAAGGATTGGGAACGTGAATGGATGGACAACTTCCACCCAATGAAGTTTGGTGAGCGTTTATGGATCTGCCCTAGCTGGCGCGATATCCCTGAACCTGACGCTGTAAACGTAATGCTGGATCCCGGTCTTGCATTTGGTACAGGTACTCACCCGACAACGGCATTGTGTCTTGAGTGGCTTGAAGGCTTAGACCTTACAGGCAAAACCGTGATCGATTTCGGTTGTGGTTCAGGCATCCTAGCGATCGCTGCGATCAAACTTGGCGCGGCAAAAGTTATCGGGATCGACATTGATCCTCAAGCCCTGCTTGCATCAAAAGACAACGCACAACGCAATGGCGTGGCAGAGCAACTAGAAGTCTTCTTACCACAAGATCAACCGGAAGGTTTACTTGCTGACGTTGTTGTTGCCAACATCCTTGCTGGCCCATTACGCGACCTTTCTGGCATCATTAAAGGCCTAGTTAAGCCAAATGGTGTACTTGCGATGTCGGGTGTTTTAGATACACAAGCGGAAGATGTTGCGACTTATTATCGTGATGAGCTTCACATTGATCCGATCATTGAACAACAAGAATGGTGTCGAATCTCAGGTCAGAAGCAAGGCTAGGTAAGACTTTGAGCGCTAATTGACTGAAATTTAAACAAATTACAAAAACAAATTGTAAATGCTCAAATATTAGTCTTTTCACGCAGCGAAAAAATGCGTAAAATGCGCGCCCTTGCTGGTACAGAACTGTGATGACATTTTTGAAAATCGGAAATTATCAACTTAAGAACAATCTAATCGTCGCTCCTATGGCTGGCGTAACGGATAGACCATTCCGTGAGTTGTGTCTTCGTTACGGTGCGGGGATGGCAGTCAGTGAAATGATGTCCTCCAATCCTAAAGTTTGGAAAACGTCAAAATCTCAGCAGCGTATGGTACATGAAGGCGAATCGGGCATTCGTTCAGTACAAATCGCTGGTGCAGATCCACAGCTTATGGCCGAGGCTGCTCAATTCAATGTTGCTAACGGTGCGCAAATCATCGATATCAATATGGGTTGCCCAGCCAAAAAAGTGAATAAGAAGCTTGCGGGCTCAGCCCTACTTCAGCATCCAGAACTCATTGAAGATATTCTGAAGGCTGTGGTAAATACTGTCGACGTTCCAGTAACGTTGAAAACGCGCACAGGCTGGGATACAGACAATAGAAACTGTGTCCAAATCGCGAAAATAGCCGAAGACTGCGGCATACAAGCTCTTGCCCTTCACGGGAGAACTCGCGCTTGTATGTACAAAGGTGAGGCAGAATACAAACACATTAAAGCAGCGAAACAAGCAGTATCTATTCCGGTTATCGCTAACGGTGATATCGATAGCCCGGAAAAAGCGAAGTTTGTGCTGGAGTACACCGGTGCTGATGCTTTAATGATAGGTCGACCTGCCCAAGGACGTCCTTGGATTTTTAACGAAATCCTACACTATTTGGAAAACGGCACCACGATGGACCCGCTCCCGATTTCGGAAGTGAAAGACATCATGCTTGGTCATGTGAACGCTCTACATGAGTTTTATGGCGAGTTTTTAGGCCCCCGAATTGCTCGTAAGCATGTGGGTTGGTACCTAAAAGAACATGAACAAGCGAGTGAGTTTCGCCGTACCTTCAACGCATTCGAAGCAGGTGATCTGCAGCTTGAAGCGCTAGAAGGTTTTTTTGATAACGTTGCACCATAATTACGAGAAGAGCTAGACCGAATATGTTCGAACAAAATCTGACTTCAGAAGCATTGACAGTAACTACAGTTACATCACAAGACCAAATCACGCAGAAACCACTACGTGACTCAGTTAAAGCATCATTGAAAAATTACCTTGCTCAATTAAACGGTCAAGAAGTCAGCGAGTTATACGAATTAGTATTAGCTGAAGTTGAACAGCCACTACTAGACACTATCATGCAGTACACTCGCGGTAACCAAACTCGCGCAGCAACCATGATGGGTATTAACCGCGGTACTCTTCGCAAGAAACTTAAAAAATACGGCATGAACTAATCGTTCTTTCGTAATTTATTGAATGGAAAGCCAAGCTCATTTTTTGAGTTTGGCTTTTTTTTGGCTTGTCGAACCGTAATAGGTGGCTGATTACTCTCCAGTGCGACAGCAGCGCTCTTTATCAACGTTTGCTGAATCCAAGGCTGCCAGAATAGAACAATGGCTTGCATCGTCGTCTACGTGGCCACAACACGCATCATTGATCTTTTTAAGTGCAGTGCGAATCTTGGTTAACTCGGTAATCTTCTCATCGATCATCTCTAGTTTTGCTGAGGTAATTGATTTCACTTCGGCGCAACTGTGCTGTGTGGCTTCGAGACGAATCTCAAGCAATTCTTTAATCTCGTCCAGACTCAGTCCCAACGCTTTAGATTTGAGAATAAACGTCACCTGTTTCTGGTTATTTTCATCATATAGGCGATAACCCGACTCACTGCGACTGGCTGGCGCGATCAGGTTATTCTTCTCATAAAATCGTAAGGTATCGGCTGTCACACCGCATCGTTTCGCTAATTCACCGATCTGAAACATGTTTTTTCCTACTGTTCCGTCCATTCCACAATTAACCTTATCGTTACTTTTCAGGCTGAAATGGCACTTTTCATAATTAATTTTGAGATGCCAAACGATTGCGCGAGCTTTTTTGTAATAAATTAGTTAGAATCTGCGCCATCAAATTTGGAGTTGGTTATCTTATAGCTTAATCATAAGACTAACCCAAAAGGTCTTTACCAAAACTGGCCAATATTTTATCTCTTACTGGTATCTAAGATAATCCACGCTAAGAAGATAGAAACAAGTTCTTTTTTGGCAAATATCTTTATTTTAACCCCATGAATTTGAGGAAGATGGAAGCATGAATAACGCTCGTCCAATTCGCCGCGCTCTCATCAGCGTATCAGACAAAACTGGTATCGTTGAATTTGCACAAGCTCTTGCTAACCGTGGTGTAGATATCCTATCTACCGGTGGCACTGCTCGCCTGCTTGCTGAAAAAGGCATCTCTGTTACAGAAGTATCTGACTACACTGGTTTCCCAGAAATGATGGATGGCCGTGTTAAGACTCTGCACCCAAAAGTTCATGGTGGTGTTCTAGGCCGTCGTGGCCAAGATGATGACGTGATGGAAACTCACGGTATCAACCCTATCGATATGGTTGTTGTAAACCTATACCCATTCGCAGAAACCGTTGCTAAAGAAGGTTGTACCCTTGCTGACGCTGTTGAGAATATCGACATCGGTGGCCCTACAATGGTTCGCTCTGCAGCGAAAAACCACAAAGACGTAACGATCGTTGTAAACGCACACGACTACGAGCGCGTTGTCACTGAAATGGACGCTAACGAGCAATCTCTGACCCTAGAGACTCGCTTCGACCTCGCTATCGCAGCATTCGAACACACGGCTTCTTACGACGGTATGATCGCAAACTACTTCGGCACTATGGTTCCATCATACGGTGAGAACAAAGAAGGTGACGAAGAAAGTAAATTTCCTCGCACGTTCAACCAACAGTTCGAAAAGAAGCAAGACATGCGCTACGGTGAGAACAGCCACCAAGCAGCAGCATTCTACGTTGAAGCGAATCCTGAAGAGGCATCAGTTTCAACGGCTCGCCAAATTCAAGGTAAAGCCCTTTCTTACAACAACATCGCTGACACTGACGCAGCACTTGAGTGTGTGAAAGAGTTCGACCAGCCAGCATGTGTGATCGTTAAGCACGCTAACCCATGTGGTGTTGCACTAGGTGAAGACATCCTAGAAGCTTACGACCGCGCATTCAAAACAGACCCAACGTCTGCATTTGGCGGCATCATCGCTTTCAACCGTGAACTAGACGCAGCAACAGCAACGGCTATCACTGAGCGTCAATTCGTTGAAGTTATCATTGCACCATCTGTTTCTGCTGAAGCAGTAGCAATCGTAGCGGCTAAGAAAAACCTTCGCCTGCTTGAGTGTGGTAAGTGGACAACTAAGACAACTGGTTTTGACGTGAAACGCGTTAACGGTGGTTTGCTAGTGCAAGACCGCGACCAAGGCATGGTTTCTGAGGATGACCTAACCGTCGTTTCTAAGCGCCAACCTACAGCGGAAGAACTAAAAGATGCTCTATTCTGCTGGAAAGTAGCGAAGTACGTTAAATCTAACGCGATCGTTTACTCGAAAGGTGACATGACGATTGGTGTGGGTGCTGGCCAAATGAGCCGCGTTTACTCTGCAAAAATCGCAGGCATCAAAGCAGCAGACGAAGGTCTACAGGTTGAAGGTTGTGTGATGGCATCAGATGCATTCTTCCCATTCCGTGACGGTATCGACGCGGCAGCAGAAGCTGGCATCAAGTGTGTTATCCAACCGGGCGGCTCTATGCGTGATGACGAAGTTATCGCTGCAGCAGACGAACACGGCATGGCGATGATCTTTACGGGCATGCGTCACTTCCGCCACTAATTTCCTCTTCGTATTTGGCACTGTGGCGTCGTTAGCTGCTTTCGCCCACCCCGGTCACATAGCGGACTATGATTCCGGGGATGGGCTCAATTGCTGCCTAGCCACATCACCAACTACTTTGAGCAAGACTTATAACTTTGTTTTTTTAAATATTTAGATATTTGAGATTAAGGATTTTACAATGCGAGTTTTAATCATCGGTGCTGGCGGTCGTGAGCACGCACTAGGTTGGAAAGCGGCACAAAACCCAAACGTTGAAACAGTATTCATTGCTCCAGGTAACGCAGGTACTGCACTTGAGCCGAAACTAGAGAACGTAAACATCGGCGTTGAAGACATCGCTGGTTTAGTCGCGTTTGCTCAAGATAAAAAAATCGAACTGACTATCGTGGGCCCTGAAGCACCATTGGTTATCGGTGTGGTTGATGCATTCCGCGAAGTTGGCCTACCAATCTTTGGCCCAACTCAAGCGGCAGCACAGCTTGAAGGCTCTAAAGCATTCACCAAAGACTTCCTAGCTCGTCATGATATCCCAACAGGTTACTACTCAAACTTCACTGAGATTGAGCCAGCTATCGCTTACGTTCGCGAGCAAGGCGCTCCTATCGTAGTGAAAGCTGACGGTCTTGCGGCAGGTAAAGGCGTTATCGTTGCGATGACACTTGAAGAAGCAGAAGACGCAATCAAAGACATGCTAGCGGGCAACGCCTTTGGCGAAGCAGGCAGCCGCGTTGTTATCGAAGAGTTCCTCGAAGGCGAAGAAGCAAGCTTCATTGTAATGGTTGACGGCTCTAGCGTGCTTCCTATGGCCACCAGCCAAGATCACAAACGTGTTGGCGACAAAGACACTGGGCCGAACACGGGCGGCATGGGTGCTTACTCTCCTGCACCGGTTGTGACTCCAGAAATCCACAACCGTATCCTTGAGGAAGTTATCTACCCAACGGTACGTGGCATGGACGCGGAAGGCGCACCTTACACAGGTTTCCTTTACGCTGGCCTAATGATCGATGCTGACGGCACACCTAAAGTTATCGAATACAACTGCCGCTTTGGCGACCCTGAAACGCAACCTATCATGATGCGTATGGAGTCAGACCTTGTTGAACTTTGCCTAATGGCTATCGACGAGAAGCTCGACGAAGCAGAATCGAAGTGGGATCCACGCGCTTCTATCGGTGTTGTTCTTGCGGCTGGCGGTTACCCTGCTGACTACGCAAAAGGTGACGTTATTTCACTACCAATAAGCGAAGTTGAAGGCCAAAAGGTTTTCCACGCGGGTACGACAAATAATGAAGCTGGCGACGTTGTGACAAACGGCGGTCGTGTACTTTGTGCAACAGCACTGGGCAATACGGTTTCTGAGGCTCAAGAGCGCGCTTACGCGTTGACGAAGCAAGTTAGCTGGAATGGTATGTTCCACCGCAATGACATTGGTTACCGTGCGATTGCGCGCGAACAAGAGCAGTAAACAATCTTGTTGCTCGCTTAGATTCGAGTGAGAGCAAGTGAATAACAGAAAAAGGCGCCTCAATAGGCGCCTTTTTATTATCTCATATATACAAGAAACTGTATTTGTACAGACAAATAGGCACTTAGCCTACAGTAGGCCAAATACTCTTAATTCTTTGATTGCTTTCTATTCTTTCAGCAACGATGGCCTTACGACACAATCATGACTGTCTTCAGCCAGCATCAGTAACTCTTCTACGCTCATCTTACCGAGTAAGTCACTGCCAAGAAACGCCGCATAGCTTTCCACAGACGCCAATCGGTCAATCACGAAGCCTGGTAAGGTCTGGTTAAATTCAATGCGATCAAACTCACCACCAGCGCACGTTTTAAAAGAGCTGCCATTCCAGTAACCCTGAATCAGCCTAAGCCCTTCATCATGCTGCTTCGTTGTGGTCGCTAGAACCGACGTCGCTTCTTTCTGATAGTTTTCAAGCTGCTTGGCTTGGATAGGTAAGATTTTGCTGTCAATACGATACTGCTGATACACAGCCTCGCCTGACTTGTTGAAACGCACATGAACACGATAAGGCACCAGCTTATTCGATGAATTACGCTGTTCGCCTTCACGAACGAATTCACGAAGTATACCTTCCGACCAAGCATAGTCAGTTTGGTACCAGCCGTAATCGCCGACAGTGACATAGTCAGCTGAAGAATGAGGTTGTGTTAGTTTATTAGTAACCCAGTAAAAACTTGTCGCGTCGCCCATGACTTGGCCGCCGGTGTGAGTTTCAAATTGCTCTAGGTTTTTGCTGGGGCTGGTTGATGAACAGCCAATGAGGAATGTAGATAATAGTGAAACGAGAAGAAATGCTTTTTTCATAAAAACCTGTACCGAGGTGGAATACGACTACCTCGGTACAGTTTAGATTATTTCACTGAATCTTTCAGCGCTTTACCTGCAACAAATGCTGGAACATTTGCAGCAGCGATTTGGATCTCATCACCAGTTTTTGGGTTACGACCAGTGCGAGCTGCACGGTGGTTTACTTTAAAAGTACCAAAACCAATTAGCTGAACTTGATCGCCATCTTTAAGAGCATCTGTAACACCACCAAGAGTCGCTTCTAGAGCAGCTTTAGCTTGTGCTTTAGAAAGGTCCGCTTTTTCAGCAATAAAGTCGATTAATTGAGTCTTGTTCATTTTAGGTTTCCCTTCTTTGTATTTTTGAATTCAATTTACTCTAAAACATAAATGCCCCATCTGGCAAAGGTTTGTCGTCGATCTTTAGCTCTAATGCCGTAGTTTTAGCCATAATATGAGTAATAACTCACAATTTGTTACTGATTTTATTGAGCAAGCCCTTGTTTAAAAGGGGCTGAGAGGCAAATTAATGATGACCTAGCCACTACTTTATCTCTATAATCCACGCTGAATCGCTGCTAAAGCGTACAATTTAATTTAAGGGCAAACATGCTGCTGCTAACTATTTACGTCTCCATTGCTATTGGAGTTTCTTTCATTTGTTCTGTTTTAGAAGCTGTACTTTTGAGTATTAGTCCGAGCTACATTGCTCAACTAAAACAAAATGGGCACCCTGCAGCAGAGTCTTTAGACAAACTGAAAACAGACATTGACCGCCCGCTCGCGTCAATTTTAACGCTCAACACCATCGCGCACACAATCGGTGCTGCGACGGCAGGTGCACAAGCGGCTGTGGTTTTTGGTAGCCAATGGTTAGGTGTATTCTCTGCCGTACTGACTTTGGGTATTTTGGTTTTGTCTGAGATTGTTCCAAAAACCATTGGTGCAACCTACTGGCGTCAACTTGCTCCAGCATCATCAAACGTACTTCGCTGGATGGTTTTCTTTCTAACACCGTTTGTCTGGTTCTCCGAACAGATCACCAAACGTCTTGCTCGTGGCCACCAAGCACCAAAAATGCGTGATGAGCTGTCTGCAATGGCTATTTTGGCAAAAGAAAGTGGTGAGTTTGCTGAAGGCGAATCAAAAATTCTGAGCAATCTATTAGGCATTCAAGATGTGCCCGTGACGCAAGTGATGACACCGCGCCCTGTTGTATTCCGCGTCGATGCCGAAATGAGCGTGAATACGTTCCTAGAGCAACACAAAGACACACCATTCTCGCGCCCATTAGTTTACAGCGAGCAAACTGACAACATCATTGGTTTTGTGCACCGTCTGGAGCTGTTTAGATTGCAACAAGCGGGTTGTGGCGAGAAAGCTCTGGGTGAAGTAATGCGCCCTATCCACGTGTTGCTGAACAACATGGGCTTGGCTAAAGCCTTTGACCAAATGATGGCAAACCGCCTGCAGCTTTCCTTAGTAGTTGACGAGTACGGTACGATTCAGGGCATCATCACCCTAGAAGATATCTTTGAGCACCTAGTGGGCGAAGAGATTGTCGACGAGGCAGATAAGACGACTGACATGCAAGAACTGGCATTTCAGCGTTGGGAACAGTGGAAAGAAACACACGGTGTTATCGAAAACCGCGATGAAGAGGACGAGCTAGAGGAAAAAACTCTAACAGACAACGACACCTCAGACTCAAAGTCAGCGGATGAAGACAAGGTTCAAAAAGAAGACAAAAAAGACGCTTAATCTCAATTTGATAGCGTCAGATACAACAAAGGCTCCCTAGGGAGCCTTTGTTTTTATTCGTACTTTGATGCGATAGCGAATTATAACGCTACACCAATGTTACTTACTGGGTCTTCACGCAGTTCGTGGCGTAGATCTTTGATCAGCTCTAGGTCACGCTCAGTCGTTTCACGTAGAGGTCGGAAGATGGCCCACTGAACGTCCCACTCTTCACACACCGCTTCGTTTTCTTTCTGGTTTTCGTTTGTCACTTCTTCAGCGCCTTGAGCAAACTCAAGCTCAGCAACCGTCTTCACCGATTGTTGACTCACTTTAATTACAGTTTCAAGCAGATGCTCACGGTCAAGTAAGCCATGGATTAACGTTGCTAAGCCTTGGCACGCGTCCATCGCAGGGTAAACACCGTAGAAATCAAAATCATCTCCACTTGGGAATAGCTCTTCGACTTTCTCAAGCTGACGCTCAAAATTCACCTTTGCCGTTTTAACGGTTAAGATTTCCCAAATGCTATCCAAAACATCACGATAGATTCGAGCTTCCGCAAATTCTGTATTCTCACAAAACATGGCATAGTTAGGGTACATACGCTCACATAGACACGCCATAAAGGTAATTTGTTGCCAAGGTTCTAACTTTTCTAGACGAACCTGCAGTGGATTCTGAAGCATAGTCACTCAATAATTGCAGAAAAAGACAGCGAAAGTGTACTTGATAAACCTAGGATGGAAAAGGTAGGCCGATGAACAATTTTACGAATAAGCTCTATATTCTTACTGAGCATGACGATACTTATACGCAACTGATTCTAAACCAAGGGTTACCTGACCTCGAAATCACTCAAAACCCCGAATTAGCTGAGATCGTGCTGGCTTCTCCTCCTTTAATCGCGGAGCGACTTAATGAGTTTAAACATCTAGACTGGGTGCAAAGTACCTACGCAGGAATCAATAAACTCACTCAGCCGGATCTTCGTCAAGATTATACGCTGACCAACGTCAAAGGCATCTTCGGCCCTGCGATTGCTGAATACGTGTTAGGTTACACGATCAGCCACTGTAGACACTTCCCTCACTACCACCAGCAACAAGCACAACGAAGCTGGCAGCCACAGCTATATACTAGCCTAACTGACAAAACCATGGTGATTTTAGGAACAGGTTCAATCGGAAGTCATTTAGCGAAAACCGCAGCTGCCTTTGGTATTCATACCATTGGAGTCAACCGTACCGGCATCCCATCAAAGCAAGAGACCTTTAAAGACACTTTCCACATCAATGAGATAGAGGCTGCCCTTAAGCAAGCGGATATTGTGGTCAACACCTTGCCATCAACAGCTGAAACCTATCAATTACTCAATCAAACGACCTTAAGTTACTGCTCGAATGTGCTGCTGTTTAATGTTGGCAGAGGAGAGAGCTTAGATAACAAAGCCTTGTTGCTTGCGATTAAGAATAAGTGGGTTGAGCATGCTTTCTTGGATGTGTTTGAAAGTGAGCCCCTCTCGCAGGAGCACCCTTTCTGGACATTACCGCAAGTGACCATCACCCCGCACATTGCAGCGCTGAGTGAGCCAAGGCAGGTGGTAGAGCTCTTCGCCGAGAATTACCAACAGTGGCGAGATGGCTTTAAACTGAACCATGTCATCGATTTTGATAAAGGCTATTAGCCTTGTCATTCGACATTCGAAGAAGGAACGGGATAGTCTTCGAACATTTGTTTCACTTGATCTAAGATAAACTCATTCCGGTCTTCCGTGTCCATTGTCTCCGTGAGTTGTCTTTGAGATATGGAACGCCAAATCACATCGTTGGACTGAGTTTCAACTATGCTAATACTCAGTTTTCCATACTTTTTCTCTTTAACACGAGTGGGGGTGCTAACTCCTGCTCCATAGACGTTGTTGATACTCCCAGTTCCGAAACCAAAGCTAAAAGTAGGCCCATCAGCAAGTAACTCGGATTCCTCAAGAATTTCGTAATAAACCGTAAGTTGTGCATCACTCTCTAAGAAACTGATTCCTCGGAACTTCATTTCTTCATCTACGGCTTTTTTAATTCGAGCAGCATCAAGTGTTAAAGGTGATTGCTTGGGTTCATCATATTGATAAGTTTTAAAGCCTGCGAAGCTGACTGACGAATCATAATCAGTAGAAACGTCGGAAGCACAGCCAAGTAAGAGCAACAATAGCGTAAAGAATAAATACCTAAGTCTAAACATAAAACTTTCCGTTAGAGGTTGTTATGTTCAGCATAGTAGAAAACTAACTAACGATAAGAATAAAATGCCAACAGCACAAACAAAAAAGCCCCTAGTTAACATATCTAGGGGCTTTGAAAACATATCTTAATTACTTATGGTATGGCTTAGATAGGTCATGAACTGCGTCCACAAATACACCAGCATTCTCTGGTGGCACATCTAGGTGAATACCATGGCCAAGGTTAAATACGTGACCAGTACCGCCGTCACCAAAACCTTCCAGGATAGTGCCGACTTCTTCACGAATACGCTCAGGTTGTGCGTAAAGCACTGATGGGTCCATGTTGCCTTGTAGAGCCACTTTATCGCCAATACGCGCTTTTGCATCCGCAATATTGATTGTCCAGTCTAGGCCCACCGCATCACAGCCAGTCGCTGCGATAGATTCTAGCCACATGCCACCGTTCTTAGTGAACAGAGTAACCGGTACACGGCGACCTTCGTTTTCACGGATTAGGCCATCTACAATTTTGTGCATGTACTGTAGTGAGAACAGGTTGTAGTCACGCGGAGTAAGTACACCACCCCATGTGTCGAATACCATTACCGATTGTGCACCCGCTTTAATTTGCGCGTTCAGGTATTCAATAACGGTGTCAGCCAGCTTATCTAGAAGTAAATGCAGTGTTTGTGGCTCTGCGTACATCATCTTCTTGATCTTGGTAAACGCCTTCGAGCTGCTGCCTTCAACCATGTAAGTTGCCAGTGTCCAAGGGCTACCAGAGAAACCAATCAATGGCACTTCGCCTTTCAGATCTTTACGGATCTGACGAACAGCATTCATTACGTATTGAAGCTCGCCTTCTGGATCAGGTAGGCCAATCTTCTCTACGTCAGCTTTACATGTGATAGGACGTTCAAACTTAGGACCTTCACCAGTTTCAAAGTACAAGCCTAAGCCCATTGCATCAGGGATAGTTAGGATGTCAGAGAACAAGATTGCCGCATCAAGCGGGAAACGACGTAAAGGTTGAAGTGTTACTTCTGATGCCAGTTCAGCGTTTTTGCACAAAGACATGAAATCGCCCGCTTCAGCGCGCGTTGCTTTGTACTCTGGAAGATAGCGGCCAGCTTGGCGCATCATCCATACTGGTGTGTAATCAACAGGCTGTTTTAAAAGTGCGCGTAAATAGCGATCGTTTTTTAATTCGGTCATTCCGTTAAATTCCAATTCAATCTTGTCTAGTTTTGATGGCAAGTATTCTAACACTGATTGAAGGGTAAAAGCTGTGTGCTTTGCAACCTAGATCAAGTTATTAACTTTTAAATCAATGCTTAGTTTGCACCCAATTACGGGAGCATGTTAAAAATTTGTTCGCTAGCGAAAATTACAATTATAACATCTGAGTAGTCACTACTCAGCATCTCATAACGACATCTTACTTACCCCCTCCACTTGTGGAGGGTTTTTTTTAGCTTTTGACCACCTATAGGCCAAATACTATCATAGGTAAATTAGTACTCTATCGTCTGCTCCGTCACACCATCTTTCATCACGTCACCCACAGTTTTATCAATCAACTGTCTCGCAATCGTTCCTACTGGAGCTACATCAGGCAGGCTTGTTACATCAAACCATTGGGCATCCGACAATTCACTGTAATCTGGTTTAAGCGTTCCACCAGCATAGTCAGCCAGAAAGGCCATCATCATACTCGACGGAAACGCCCATGGCTGGCTGCCAAAGTAACGGATATTACTGACATCGATGCCTGTCTCTTCTTTGACTTCTCTTGCCACGCACCGCTCTAAGGTTTCCCCAACCTCTAGGAAGCCCGCTATCACGGTATACATACCTGTTTTATGTCTTGGGTGCTGTGCAAGCAATATCTTGTTGTCGTTTCGTACAGCGACAATGATGCACGGGAAGATACGAGGATAATGAAGCGTTCGGCAGTCTCCGCATTGCATCGCCACCTGATTATGGTTGAGGTGATTACGACCGCCACACTGAGGACAAAAACGCATACTTTGCGTCATGTGCCCATACTGGATGGCTTTGCTTGCTGTCAGAAAACTCGATTCAGGCCAGTGCAATAACTCACGTAGGTTTATCATGGTCAGCTCACTCTCAACATCACAGTCGTTGAGCCAATACACCTTACGACCTTGATGCTGACCAATACAGATTGCATGCTCGACGCTCAGCCCTAGCTCCTCTGCTGAGCCATAAGGAAACTGATCATTATTAACCCAAATATCACTACCTGAAACGACGCACCAATAAGCTTGCTCTGTCATTTTGTTATCACTTTTTTTTAACATCCCTATGCCTCATTGCTTGCAGTTCGTTCATTTTACTGGCAATCTAATTTCATACTAGAGTTGTAGCAGATAATAATTCAAACTATTACTTTTAGTAGATACCAATAAATGGACCTTGCTTAGGCAATTACTTGATCACAAGGTTGTGATCAGATCATGAGGACATGGTCATGCTAAATAAATTCAAACAAATACAAGAACAATGGGGTGGCTCTAATGAGGTCATCGATCATTGGCTCGAAACTCGACAGTCTCTAATCGTTGAGTATTGTAAGCTTGCCGCTCTACAGCCTTCATCGTCGAAAGCAACTGCAATCACTGAACTGCCTTCTCCAGAAGAACTCCAAAAATTCAGCCAACATCTTGTTGATTACATCTCCGAAGGTCATTTCAAAATCTATGACATGGTGATGGACAAATGGCAGTCTACTGGCTTCAAAGCAACAGACGAAATCAACCAGTCTTATGGTCATATCGTCCTTACCACGGACCCTCTGCTCAACTTCACCGACAAGTACGCCGCCATTGAAGCTAGTGATACATTAGAAGGCTTTGATAGTGAGCTGTCACTCATAGGTGAGATACTTGAGGCTAGGTTTGCGGTTGAAGACCAGCTGATACAACAAATTGCCGACAGCCTAGCGGTTCCACCAGGAGCTTAATGGCTTAACATATTCTAAGCTTGCCTCTGTGCAAGCTTTTTGTTTTGTCTGTAGCGTTACCTAACACATCCAACTCTTTTACCAGAGCCTATCGGTTCGTCCCTAGTCTGATGTTTTGCGATAACCCGACGTAACACTTCTCACCGGTTTCATCCTCAGCGCCTCCCTGTAAACACGTAAACTGCCTCCCTGTTAACACGCAAGCTGCCTTCGAGAAAGTACTATCGACTAAGTCCACCAGCCAAGCAATCTGCAAGCAAGCATACCTATCAACTTCTAATCTATAAACCTCTCGTTAAACACCTATACGCCAGATACAAAAAAGGCACCCGAAGGTGCCTTTTCTTATCTCTTAGAGACTACTCGTAGAGCTTACTCTTCTGAAGAGAAACCAGCGTTTAGAAGTGCTGCTAGATTGTCAGTAGCTTGTTCAGCTGAAGGACCTTCTTGCTCTTCTTCACGTTGCTTTTGACGCTCTTGGTGGTATGCGAAACCAGTACCAGCTGGGATCAGACGACCAACAATTACGTTCTCTTTCAGACCGCGAAGGTCATCACGCTTACCAGAAACCGCAGCTTCTGTTAGTACGCGAGTCGTTTCTTGGAACGATGCAGCTGAGATGAATGACTCAGTTGCAAGAGATGCTTTAGTAATACCTAGCAGATCACGTTCGAAACGTACTAGTTCTTTACCTTCAGCTTCTAGCTTACGGTTAGCAATCTTAACATTGTGGTACTCAACTTGTTCGCCAGGTAGGAACGGAGAGTCACCAGAATGAGTGATTGTACACTTACGTAGCATTTGACGAACGATAGTCTCGATGTGCTTATCGTTAATCTTTACGCCTTGTAAGCGGTAAACTTCTTGAACTTCGTTCGCGATGTACTGAGTTACTGCGTGGATACCACGTAGACGCAGGATATCGTGTGGAGTTTCAGGACCGTCGGCGATTACATCACCACGTTCAATCTTCTCACCTTCGAACACGTTCAATTGACGATGCTTAGGAATCATCTCTTCGTAAGCGTCACCGCCTTCACGAGTGATTACTAGACGACGCTTACCTTTCGTTTCTTTACCGAAAGACACAGTACCTGTGTGCTCAGCAAGGATCGCAGGCTCTTTAGGCTTACGAGCTTCGAATAGGTCAGCTACGCGTGGTAGACCACCGGTGATATCTTTGTTTCCGCTCGATTTTTGAGGGATACGAGATAGTGTGTCACCAATGCCAACTTCAGCGCCATCTTCGATGTTTACAATCGCTTTGCCAGGTAGGAAGTAGTGAGCTGGCATATCAGTACCAGGGATCATTACGTCGTTACCTTGCTCATCAACAAGTTTGATAGCTGGACGCATATCTTTACCTGCTGCTGGGCGAGCTGCTGCGTCTGTAACTTCACTTGAAGAAAGACCCGTTAGATCGTCAGTGTTACGAGAAACTGTAATACCATCGATCATATCTACGAATTGGATACGACCTGCCACTTCAGTGATGATTGGCATGGTATGCGCTTCCCAGTTAGCTACAACTTCACCAGCAGTAACTGCTGCGTTGTCGCCTTTGGTTAGCATCGAACCGTAAGGAAGTTTGTGCTTCTCTTTCGTACGGCCGAATTCATCAATAATCGTCATCTCAGATGCACGAGAAGTGATAACCAGTTTCTTATCTTTGTTAATTACGAACTTAGCATTGTGAAGCTTCACAGTACCAGTTGTCTTCGCTTGGATGCTGTTCTCTGCTGCTGCAGTAGATGCCGCACCACCGATGTGGAACGTACGCATCGTTAGCTGTGTACCCGGTTCACCGATAGATTGTGCAGCGATAACACCAACTGCTTCACCTTGGTTCACTAGGTGACCACGTGCTAGGTCACGACCGTAACACTGTGCACAACAACCGAAGTCTGCATCACAGGTAACAACAGAGCGCACTTTCATGCTATCTACTGAGTTGTCTTCCATGATTTGACACCACTTCTCATCAATCAGAGTATTACGTGGAATCAGTACATCTTCAGTACCAGGCTTAAGAACATCTTCAGCAACAACACGACCAAGAGCAAGCTCAGAAAGTGCAACTTTAACGTCACCACCTTCGATGTGAGGCATCATGTCGATACCTTCATGCGTGCCACAGTCATGTTCGTGTACTACAACGTCTTGAGCAACGTCTACTAGACGACGAGTTAGGTAACCCGAGTTTGCTGTTTTCAGTGCTGTATCCGCAAGACCCTTACGAGCACCGTGCGTTGAGATAAAGTACTGAAGGACGTTTAGACCTTCTTTAAAGTTCGCAGTGATCGGCGTTTCGATGATTGAACCATCTGGACGCGCCATCAGACCACGCATACCTGCTAGCTGACGAATCTGAGCTGCAGAACCACGTGCGCCCGAGTCGGCCATCATGTAGATGCTGTTGAACGATTCTTGCTGTTCTTCTTCGCCGTCACGGTTAATAACTGTTTCAGAAGATAGGTTATCCATCATTGCTTTCGCAACGCGGTCATTCGTAGATGCCCAGATATCGATAACTTTGTTGTAACGCTCACCCGCAGTAACAAGACCAGATTGGAATTGCTCTTGGATTTCACGAACTTCTTCTTCAGCAGATTCAATCTCGTCGTATTTCGCTTGAG
Organism: Vibrio sp. NC2; assembly: GCF_025195005.1. Taxonomy (NCBI): domain Bacteria; kingdom Pseudomonadati; phylum Pseudomonadota; class Gammaproteobacteria; order Vibrionales; family Vibrionaceae; genus Vibrio; species Vibrio sp. NC2. The sequence goes on along the minus strand of NZ_JANVFC010000011.1, from coordinate 17,105 downwards.
GAACAACCATATCGTTGATACCTACAGAAACACCAGAAAGAGCCGCGTATGCGAAACCTGCGTACATGATTTGGTCAGCAAATACTACTGTATCTTTTAGACCAAGCTTACGGTAACACTCGTTAAGAAGAGTAGAGATCTGCTTCTTACCTAACTTTTGGTTAACGATGCTGTACGGAAGGCCTTTAGGAACGATCTGCCATAGCATTGCACGACCTACAGTCGTATCTACTAGGCCAGTATTCGTTGTGCTATTGCCGTCTTCGTCTACTACTGTTTCAGTGATACGTACTTTAACGCGAGCATGTAGCTCAGCAGTCTTAGTACGGTATGCCTTTTCAGCCTCAGCAGGGCCAGCAAGGTACATACCTTCACCTTTCACGTTGATCTTGTCACGTGTCATGTAGTAAAGACCCAATACAACGTCCTGAGAAGGTACGATGATCGGATCACCTGATGCTGGCGACAGAATGTTATTCGTCGACATCATTAGGGTACGAGCTTCAAGCTGTGCTTCTAGAGTTAGAGGCACGTGTACAGCCATTTGGTCACCATCGAAGTCGGCGTTGTATGCCGCACACACTAGTGGGTGAAGCTGAATCGCTTTACCTTCGATTAGTACTGGTTCAAACGCTTGGATACCTAGACGGTGAAGTGTAGGTGCACGGTTAAGCAGTACTGGGTGTTCACGGATAACTTCGTCTAGGATATCCCAAACGATCGCTTCTTCGCGCTCTACCATTTTCTTAGCAGCTTTGATTGTCGTAGCCATGCCACGAGTCTCTAGCTTGCTGTAGATGAACGGCTTAAATAGCTCAAGTGCCATCTTCTTAGGAAGACCACACTGATGTAGACGAAGGTATGGACCTACTGTGATTACAGAACGGCCAGAGTAGTCTACACGTTTACCTAGAAGGTTCTGACGGAAACGACCTTGTTTACCCTTGATCATATCAGCAAGAGATTTCAGAGGACGCTTGTTAGAACCCGTGATCGCACGACCGCGACGACCGTTATCTAGAAGGGCATCAACAGACTCTTGCAACATACGCTTTTCGTTACGTACGATGATGTCTGGAGCCGCTAGCTCTAGAAGACGCTTCAAACGGTTGTTACGGTTAATCACACGACGGTAAAGGTCGTTCAGATCTGAAGTCGCAAAACGACCGCCATCTAGAGGTACTAGAGGACGCAGATCTGGCGGTAGCACTGGAAGTACAGTTAGGATCATCCACTCAGGCTTGTTGCCTGACGAGATGAACGCTTCAACTAGCTTCAAACGCTTAGTAACTTTCTTACGCTTAGTTTCAGAGTTAGTTGTTTCTAACTCTTCGCGCATTTCTTCCACTTCTTGATGAAGGTCCATTGTTGAAAGCAGATCTTTGATCGCTTCAGCACCCATCTTAGCAGTGAATTCGTCACCCCACTCTTCTAGACGATCCAGGTACTCTTCTTCAGTAAGCATCTGAGATTTTTCTAGATCAGTCATACCCGGTTCAGTTACTACGTACATTTCGAAGTAAAGAACACGTTCGATATCACGCAGAGGGATATCCATTAGTAGACCGATACGAGACGGTAGTGATTTTAGGAACCAGATGTGAGCAACTGGTGAAGCAAGCTCGATGTGGCCCATACGGTCACGACGAACTTTAGTTTGTGTAACTTCAACGCCACACTTCTCACAGATAACACCACGGTGCTTCAGGCGCTTGTATTTGCCACAAAGACATTCGTAGTCTTTAACTGGACCAAAAATACGTGCACAGAACAGACCATCACGTTCAGGTTTGAACGTACGATAGTTAATTGTTTCTGGCTTTTTAACTTCACCAAAAGACCACGAACGGATCGTATCTGGTGAAGATAGACCGATTTTGATTGCATCAAATTCTTCGGTCTTATGCTGTGCTTTTAGAAAGTTTAATAAGTCTTTCACGTTCAGCTCCTGTAAGGAGTTAAAGGAGCTCACCGACTAAAGTGAGCCCCCTTTACCAAGTAATCCAATCTTCTTTATAAAAAAGAGGGATTACTCTTCGTCTTCTAGCTCGATGTTGATACCTAGCGAGCGAATCTCTTTCAACAGTACGTTGAACGACTCAGGCATGCCAGGTTCCATGCTATGGTTGCCATCTACGATGTTCTTATACATCTTAGTACGGCCGTTAACGTCATCCGACTTAACTGTTAGCATTTCTTGTAGAGTATATGCAGCACCGTATGCTTCTAGTGCCCATACTTCCATCTCACCGAAACGCTGACCACCGAACTGAGCTTTACCACCAAGTGGTTGCTGAGTTACTAGGCTGTAAGAACCAGTTGAACGAGCATGCATCTTGTCATCAACCAAGTGGTTCAGTTTCAGCATGTACATGTAACCAACAGTTACAGGACGCTCAAACGAATCACCAGTACGACCATCAAACAGTTTAAGCTGACCAGATTCTGGCAGATCACCCAGTTTAAGTAGATCTTTGATTAGAGACTCAGAAGCACCGTCGAACACAGGAGTAGCAATCGGTAGACCGCCACGTAGGTTCTTAATCAGTGTACGAACTTGATCATCAGACAGTTCAGCAATATCAACTTTCTGACGAGTATCACCAAGATCATAAACCTTCTGTAGGAACTCACGGAACTTATGCAGTTCTTGTTGTTCCTTAAGCATTTGGTTGATCTTGTCACCGATACCTTTCGCAGCCAAACCTAAGTGAACTTCTAGGATCTGACCGATGTTCATACGCGATGGTACACCCAGCGGGTTAAGTACGATGTCTACAGGCTGACCTTTCTCATCGTATGGCATGTCTTCAACAGGGTTAATCTTAGAGATTACACCTTTGTTACCGTGACGACCGGCCATCTTATCACCAGGCTGGATACGACGTTTAACCGCTAGGTAAACTTTAACAATCTTAAGAACGCCAGGCGCTAGATCATCACCTTGAGTGATTTTACGACGCTTAGTTTCAAACTTCTTATCGAAGTCTGCTTTTAGCTCATCCCACTGCTCAGCAAGTTGCTCAAGCTGTGTTTGTAGCGCATCGTCTTCTAGAACTTGCTCTAGCCATTGCTTACGACCGATAGTATCAAGCTTAGCTTCAGAGTAACCACCAGACAGAAGTACAGCTTTAACACGGTTAAGAAGGCCACCCTCAAGAATTTGGAACTCTTCAGTTAGATCTTTCTTAGCTTCTTTAAGCTGCATCTGTTCGATTTCAAGTGCACGTTTGTCTTTCTCTACGCCATCGCGAGTGAAGACTTGTACATCGATGATAGTACCCGAAACAGAGTTTGGTACACGTAGAGAAGTATCTTTAACATCAGATGCTTTCTCACCGAAGATAGCACGTAGTAGCTTCTCTTCAGGAGTCAGTTGAGTTTCACCTTTAGGGGTTACTTTACCAACAAGGATGTCGCCACCCTTAACTTCAGCACCAATGTAAACGATACCTGACTCGTCTAGTTTAGACAGAGCAGACTCACCTACGTTTGGAATATCAGCTGTGATCTCTTCAGAACCCAGCTTAGTATCACGAGCCACACAAGATAGTTCTTGAATGTGAATTGTCGTGAAACGGTCTTCTTGAACTACGCGCTCAGATACTAAGATCGAGTCTTCGAAGTTGTAACCGTTCCAAGGCATAAATGCGATACGCATGTTTTGGCCAAGAGCAAGTTCACCAAGGTCAGTTGAAGGACCATCAGCAAGAACATCACCGCGTGCAACTGGTTCACCAGGAAGTACAGTTGGACGTTGGTTAATACATGTGTTTTGGTTCGAACGCGTGTACTTAGTTAGGTTGTAGATATCGATACCAGCTTCGCCAGGTACCAATTCATCTTCGTTAACCTTAACTACGATACGAGAAGCGTCTACAGACTGAACTTGACCACCACGTTTAGCAACCGCTGTAACACCAGAGTCAACTGCGATGTTACGTTCAATACCAGTACCTACTAGAGGCTTATCAGCTCTAAGTGTTGGTACCGCTTGACGTTGCATGTTGGCACCCATCAATGCACGGTTCGCATCATCGTGTTCTAGGAACGGGATAAGCGAAGCAGCGATAGATACTACTTGGTTTGTCGCAACGTCCATGTAGTCAACGTGCTCGCGTGGGTGAAGACCAGATTCACCTTTTTGACGAGCTGTGATTAGCTCATCTGCAAACGTACCTTCTTCTGTAAGAATAGTGTTTGCTTGCGCGATTACGAATTGACCTTCCTGGATTGCAGACAGGTAATCAACTTCTTCTGTTACTACACCATCTACTACACGACGGTACGGAGTTTCTAGGAAACCGTAATCGTTACAACGTGCAAACGCAGATAGCGAGTTAATTAGACCGATGTTTGGACCTTCAGGCGTTTCGATCGGACATAGACGACCGTAGTGAGTTACGTGAACGTCACGTACTTCGAAGCCTGCGCGCTCACGAGTAAGACCACCAGGACCTAAAGCAGAGATACGACGTTTGTGCGTAACTTCTGACAATGGGTTGTTTTGGTCCATAAACTGTGAAAGCTGTGAAGAGCCAAAGAATTCTTTAACTGCAGCAGAGATCGGCTTAGCATTGATAAGATCTTGAGGCATGATTGCATCAAGGTCACCAAGGCTTAGGCGCTCTTTAACGGCACGTTCTACACGAACTAGACCAACACGGAATTGGTTTTCTGCCATTTCACCTACAGAACGGATACGACGGTTGCCAAGGTGGTCGATATCGTCCACTTCACCAATGCCGTTACGGATGCCGATCAGTTTCTTCATCACTTCGATGATGTCTGATTCATCCAGAGTACCGCGCTCTTCTTCTTCTTCACGCTCGATAGAGCTGTTGAATTTCATACGGCCTACAGTTGATAGGTCGTAACGATCTTCAGAGAAGAATAGGCTTTCGAACAATGATTCTGCAGCTTCTTTCGTTGGTGGCTCGCCAGGGCGCATCATGCGGTAGATTTCTACCAATGCAGAGATGCGATCTACTGTGCTATCCGCACGTAGAGTGTCTGACATGAATGGACCATGGTCTAGGTCATTCGTGAACAGCACTTCTAGAGTCTTGTGACCTGCTTGAGACAGGTTAGCAAGTGCTTCTAGGCTAATCTCTTGGTTTGCGCCAACGATGATCTCGCCAGTTGCTTCGTTGATGTAATCTTTCGCAGCAATCTTTTCAACGATGTACTCTACTGGTACTTCGATGTGCTCAACGCCATCTTTTTCAAGTTGACGGATATGGCGAGCAGTAACACGACGACCAGTCTCAACGTAAGTTTTACCGTTTGATTCGATGTCGAATGACGCAGTTTCACCACGTAGACGATCAGGAACCAACTCCATAAGTAGAGTTTGGTCTTTAACTTCGAAGTTCACCTTGTCGAAGAACAGATCTAGGATCTCTTCAGTCGATTTACCAAGTGCACGAAGAATAATCGATGCTGGTAGCTTACGACGACGGTCGATACGTACGAATAAGTTATCCTTAGGATCGAACTCAAAGTCTAACCATGAGCCACGGTAAGGAATTACACGTGCGTTATAAAGAACTTTACCTGATGAGTGGGTCTTACCCTTATCACTGTCGAAGAACACGCCTGGGCTTCGGTGCAGCTGGGATACGATAACCCTCTCGGTACCATTAATTACGAAAGTACCATTGTCTGTCATAAGCGGAATTTCGCCCATGTAGACTTCTTGTTCTTTAATGTCTTTTACAGTGCCTGCTGGTGCGTCTCGATCAAAGATAACTAGACGTAGTTTTACGCGTAGTGGCTTTGAGTAAGTTACACCGCGGATTTGACATTCTTTAACGTCAAAAACTGGCTCACCAAGACGGTAGCTAACGTATTGCAGCTCAGAATTGCCGTTGTAGCTCTGAATTGGAAATACAGAACGGAAAGCAGCTTCAAGACCGTATTGACCTTCTGGATCCTGTTCGATGAATTTATCGAAAGAATCAAGCTGGATCGATAACAGGTATGGAATGTCCAAAACTTGTGGACGAGTACCAAAATCCTTACGGATGCGCTTTTTCTCGGTATAAGAGTAAACCATGGGGTTCCTCAGCTCGCTGATAAGTGACCCAAACCACCCAAAACACTCTTCAGAGGGGGCGGTGACAAACAGCTGTTTACTGTAGTTGAACAATCATTTCGAAAAAATGACTGTTTTTTTGCTCGGATTATGACGGTTAAACAGCGGGAAATTCGTCATAGCCCTACAGCGCAAAAAGGCCGGTGGTTAATAAACCACCAGCCAATAGCCTTGCGGCTAGGAAATTAAGTAATAATTACTTGATTTCAACAGAAGCGCCAACTTCTTCTAGCTGTGCTTTAAGAGCTTCAGCTTCAGCTTTGTCAACGCCTTCTTTAAGCGCTGCAGGAGCTGAGTCTACAAGACCTTTAGCTTCTTTAAGACCTAGGCCAGTTGCGCCACGTACAGCTTTGATAACTTGTACTTTGTTTGCGCCAGCGCCAGTAAGGATAACGTCGAATTCAGTTTGCTCAGCAGCAGCTTCAGCAGAAGCACCACCAGCTACAACTGCAGCAGCAGCAGTAACACCGAATTTTTCTTCCATAGCTTCGATAAGCTCAACAACTTGCATTACAGACATTTCTGCAACTGCGTCTAGGATTTGCTCGTTAGTAATAGACATAACAATTCTCTTTTAAGTCAACAATAAGTTTAAATAGCAACCAGTGAAAAGCAAGGCTTATGCCGCAGCTTCTTCTTTTTGGTCGCGAACAGCAGCGATAGTACGAACCAGCTTGCCAGCAGAAGCTTCTTTCATGCACATCATTAGGCGTGCGATAGCTTCGTCGTAAGTTGGTAGTGTCGCTAGTACATCAGCATCAGTAACTGCGCCTTCAAATGCAGCAGCTTTGATCTCGAATGTTTTGTTCTCTTTAGCGAAGTCTTTGAAAAGACGCGCTGCAGCACCAGGGTGCTCGTTAGAGAACGCAAGTAGGCTAGGACCAGTAAATGTGTCTTGTAGACACTCATACTCAGTACCTTCTACTGCACGGCGTGCTAGTGTGTTACGAACAACTCTCATGTAAACACCCGCTTCGCGAGCTTGTTTACGTAGAGAAGTCATCGCGCCAACAGTAACGCCACGAGAGTCAGCTACAACTGCAGAAAGTGCACCACTGGCTGCTTCGTTGACTTCAGCAACAATTGCTTTTTTGTCTTGAAGATTTAAAGCCATTTGGATTAACCTCTGGTTGTGATTACAGCACTCAATATAAAATACATTGAGCGTTTACGATGTTATTCAAAAATGAATAAATTCATTTCAAACGACAACATCGCCTACGTAGGTTTTATTAAGCTTCACCTTAAAAAGGTTCAGCGCCTACGGTCTTGGGATAGACAGTTATGAATTGCTTCAAAAACCACCCAACCACAAATATTAGGCGCAGAAGTATATACTAAATCTGCGCCAAAGCAAATTAGTTTGCTTGAGTATCAAGACTAGCTTGATCAACAGTAACACCAGCACCCATCGTAGTAGAGATGCTTACTTTCTTCAGGAAAGTACCTTTCGCTGAAGAAGGCTTAGCTTTCTTAAGAGCAACTAGAAGTGCTTCTAGGTTCTCTTGAAGCTGGTTAGCTTCGAAAGACGCTTTGCCGATAGTAGTGTGGATGATACCGTTCTTGTCGTTACGGTAACGAACCTGACCAGCTTTAGCGTTCTTAACCGCTTCAGCAACGTTAGGAGTTACAGTACCAACTTTAGGGTTTGGCATTAGACCGCGTGGACCTAGGATTGTACCTAGTTGACCAACAACGCGCATTGCATCAGGAGAAGCAACAACAACGTCAAAGTCCATTACGCCTTTTTTCACTTGCTCAGCAAGATCTTCCATACCAACGATATCTGCGCCAGCTGCTTTAGCTGCTTCTGCGTTTGCACCTTGAGTGAACACAGCAACGCGGATTTCACGGCCAGTACCGTGAGGTAGCACAGTTGCGCCACGTACGTTTTGGTCAGATTTACGAGCATCGATGCCTAGGTTAACAGCAACATCTACAGACTCAACGAATTTAGCAGTCGCTAGTTCTTTAAGAAGAGCAACAGCTTCGTTGATTTCGTATTCTTTAGTTACTTCAACTTTGTCGCGGATTACGCGCATACGCTTAGTAAGTTTTGCCATGATCTTATCCCTCTACCACTAGGCCCATTGAACGAGCAGTACCAGCAATAGAACGCTTCATTGCTTCGATGTCAGCACCAGTCATATCAGCAGCTTTAGTTTCTGCGATTTCCTGAACTTGAGCGTCAGTTACAGTACCAACTTTCTCAGTGTTTGGACGACCTGAACCAGACTTAACGCCAGCAGCTTTCTTAAGAAGAACAGCAGCAGGTGGAGTCTTAGTTACGAACGTGAAAGAACGGTCGTTGTAAACAGTAATTACTACTGGAGTAGGTAGACCTTTCTCAACAGATTCTGTTTTTGCGTTGAACGCTTTACAGAATTCCATGATGTTCACGCCGTGTTGACCTAGAGCAGGACCAACCGGTGGACTTGGGTTTGCCATACCAGCTGCAACTTGCAGTTTGATATAAGCTTCAACTTTCTTAGCCATGATATTTCCTAATTTTTGGGTACATGCGCTAGCCCTAAGGCAAGCTCCCCTTAATTTCAATTAACTCTTTCTTACTTCGATAGAAGCAAAAAGGCGCGAAATTATAATCATAATTCGCGCCTTTAACAACCCTAAAAAGGTGGTTTTTTATACTCTTTTATTTTGAACAACTTATGAAGCATTTATCCACAGCTTGTTCAAAAGTTAGAGTTTTAGTCTAGCTTTTCAACTTGACCAAATTCAAGCTCAACCGGTGTTGCACGACCAAAGATCGATACAGATACCTTAATGCGGCTTTTCTCGTAATCTACTTCTTCAACTGTACCGTTGAAATCAGCAAACGGACCATCGTTCACACGAACCACTTCACCCGCTTCGAACATTGTCTTAGGACGTGGAGACTCGCTCGCTTTCTCTAGACGGTTCAAGATAGCATCAGCTTCTTTGTCAGTGATTGGCGCAGGACGATCAGAGGTACCACCAATGAAGCCCATAACACGAGGGATACTGCGCACTAAGTGCCATGATTCATCATTCATGATCATTTGCACTAATACGTAGCCAGGGAAGAACTTACGTTCGCTTTTACGGCGTTGACCTGCACGCATTTCCACTACTTCTTCAGTAGGTACTAAAACGTCACCAAAGAACTCTTCCATGTCGTGCATTTTAATATGTTCGCGTAGCGATTGAGATACACGACCTTCATAGCCAGAAAAGGCTTGAACTACATACCAACGTTTTTTTGGAGCTTCACTCATGAATCAGAACCCTCTACACCCCAGTCGCTAGAGAAACTAAACGGACCATAATGCCGTCAATTCCCCAAAGCACTAGAGACATAACAATACATACAGCTAAAACGATCAATGTGGTTTGCATAGTTTCTTGGCGAGTAGGCCAAACAACTTTACGAATCTCCATACGAGATTCTTTTGCAAAATCGATCGCAGCTTTACCTTTAACTGTTGTTGCTGCAACGCCTAGTGCGGCAGCAATCAGCACAACTACACCTGCAGCGCGAATTACAACAGACAATTCACCATACAGGTAATTACCCACAACAGCAGCAGCCAACAGTACAAAAGCGACTACCCACTTCATTGTATCTGCTGCACCTGAGCTATCAGGAGTTTCAGCGTTTGCTTTCATAAAACCAACCTGTGATAAGTCTTAAATATAGACGACAATAACCCCGCTGTTGCAGGGCACATTCCTTTGCGTTGCAAAACAACACATCTAACAGTCATTTTAGTCAAAAAGACCGTTTAGTTCTTTGCTAAGAGCTAAAATTGATGCCAAAACATCCAACTCTTTTTTCAGCGAAGAAAAAGGGCATCAAATGATGCCCTTTTTACTAGTGGTTCGTCAAATCTTATGCAAAGATTTTAGCTACAACACCAGCACCAACTGTACGGCCACCTTCGCGGATTGCGAAACGTAGACCTTCGTCCATTGCGATTGGAGCGATTAGCTCAACAGTCATTTGAACGTTGTCACCTGGCATTACCATTTCTACGCCTTCAGGTAGAGTGATGTCGCCTGTTACGTCAGTTGTACGGAAGTAGAACTGTGGACGGTAACCCTTGAAGAAAGGAGTGTGACGGCCGCCTTCGTCTTTAGAAAGTACGTATACTTCAGACTCAAACTTAGTGTGTGGGTTGATTGAACCTTTAGCAGAAAGTACTTGGCCACGTTCAACGTCATCACGCTTAGTACCACGTAGAAGTGCACCAACGTTCTCACCTGCACGACCTTCGTCAAGCAGTTTACGGAACATTTCAACACCAGTACAAGTAGTAAGAGTAGTTTCTTTGATACCAACGATTTCTACTTCGTCACCTACACGTAGGATACCGCGCTCGATACGACCAGTAACTACTGTACCACGACCTTGGATTGAGAATACATCTTCAATAGGAAGTAGGAACGGTAGATCAACAGCACGCTCTGGAAGTGGAATGTAAGAATCTAGTGCTTCTGCAAGCTCAACGATCTTGTCTTCCCACTGCTTTTCGCCGTTTAGAGCGCCAAGTGCAGAACCTTGAATTACTGGAAGGTCGTCTCCTGGGTACTCGTACTCAGAAAGAAGTTCACGTACTTCCATTTCTACTAGCTCAAGTAGCTCTTCGTCATCAACCATGTCACATTTGTTCATGAATACGATGATGTAAGGGATACCAACTTGACGACCAAGTAGGATGTGCTCACGTGTTTGTGGCATAGGGCCATCTGTAGCAGCAACAACTAGGATACCGCCGTCCATTTGAGCAGCACCAGTGATCATGTTTTTAACATAATCGGCGTGTCCAGGACAGTCTACGTGTGCGTAGTGACGTTCAGGAGTATCGTACTCAACGTGAGAAGTTGCGATTGTGATACCGCGCTCGCGCTCTTCTGGAGCGTTATCGATAGATGCGAAATCTTTAGCAACACCGCCGTACACTTTTGCAAGTGTAGTACAGATAGCAGCAGTTAGAGTTGTTTTACCGTGGTCAACGTGGCCGATAGTACCAACGTTTACGTGCGGTTTCGTACGTTCAAATTTTTCTTTAGACATGGGGTGTCCCTCTAGGTACGGATTAGGTGGCTTAAAATAAGACCACGCAACCAAAAAAAATGGTTTTCTTTATTAAAGGAGAAGAAGCTTTAGACTGGTGCTAATACCCAGAGTCGAACTGGGGGCCTCACCCTTACCAAGGGTGCGCTCTACCGACTGAGCTATATCAGCACACAAAAATGAGTTGGAGCGTGCAGCGGGAATCGAACCCGCATCATCAGCTTGGAAGGCTGAGGTAATAGCCATTATACGATGCACGCAACACGTAACTCTTTTGAGCTATTTAACCTTTAGAAT
>NZ_JANVFC010000011.1:0-5568 GCF_025195005.1 Vibrio sp. NC2 | reverse complement strand
AATTTTGATCTTTCTCTCGCTCTCTATAAATAGAAGGGAGAAAGTGGTGCCGACTACCGGAGTCGAACTGGTGACCTACTGATTACAAGTCAGTTGCTCTACCTACTGAGCTAAGTCGGCACAAGTGGGGCGCATTTTATTGAATGATTTTCCACCTTGCAATAGTAAATTGCAAAAAAGTGCAAAATTCTCTTATCAAATTCCTATATACGGTTATTTAGCTCAAGGTTTCTGCCTTTAATCCGCATCTAGTAAAGGAAGATATTTAATTTATCTATCGCTTGATGTATTTTCCATGCACTTGTTTTGTTATCCACTATAGAGTTTTGTATGAGCCCATTTATGTCATTTGACCGCGCGCAGTGGTCTGAACTAAGGAATTTAGTTCCAATGACACTTTCTGAGAGCGATTTGAAAGAGCTTCAAGGCATCAATGAAAAGCTGACAATGGAAGAAGCAGTAGAGATTTATCTACCGTTATCGCGCCTGTTAAACCTCTATGTGGCCGCTCGACAAAATAGAAACTCAGTGCTTCATCAATTTCTGGATAAGAAAGAAACTGCGCCACCATTCATCATTGGCATTGCTGGCAGTGTAGCAGTAGGGAAAAGTACAACAGCTCGTCTATTGAAAGCTTTGCTATCTCGTTGGGAAAACCACCCTAAAGTTGAGCTAGTTACGACAGATGGCTTCTTATATCCAAATGAAATATTGGAAGAAAAAGGATTAATGAGTAAGAAAGGGTTCCCTGAGTCCTATGATATCAAAGCGCTAGTCAATTTTGTTTCAGACGTAAAGGCATGTAAGCGTAATGTGACTGCACCTGTGTACTCTCATCTCACCTACAACATTACCAAGGAAGTAAAAGAGGTCGACTTACCCGATGTGCTCATTATCGAAGGGCTCAACGTTTTACAAAGCGGTATGAATTACCCACATGAGCCTCATAGAGTCTTCATTTCAGACTTCCTCGACTTCTCATTGTATGTCGATGCTGAAAGCGCTCAAATTCAACAATGGTATGTAAATCGTTTTATGAAGTTTCGTGAAGGTGCCTTCGCTAAACCTGGGTCATATTTTGGGCACTACACTAAATTATCAGATCTAGCCGCTAAGGAAAAAGCAGAAGGTATTTGGCAATCAATCAATGGTTTAAACCTAGAGCAGAATATCCTTCCGACCAGAGAAAGGGCTCACCTGATTTTACGCAAAGGCGCAGATCATATGGTTGAGGAAGTGTTACTAAGAAAATAGTAGAGCCTTAGTCCCCTTTTCTTAGGGATATCTCTCCACCGATATAGCTCTCTATACCACTCTCAGTTTTGAGCAGCACGGCGCCTTGTTCATCAATCCCCTGAACGACACCTTCAATTTCTCTAGGTCCAATAATCAACCTTACGTTGCGACCTAAGAAATTATCTAAGCGGTTCCACCGTTCGACAAAATTAGACATTCCTTTCAACTCATAGTCGGCAAGTGACTTGTCCCAAGCATTGATCAGAGCCTGTGCTAACTGGTTACGATCGGGCACTTTTCCATCACAGATCTCTTTGAGAGACGTCCACGGCTGACCAATACCTGATGTTGTCGGGTCCATGGACAGGTTTAGTCCCAAACCAATAACAATATGAGCAGCGCCACCAGACTGTCCTGACAACTCGACTAAAATACCCGCGAGTTTCTTGTCATTATGGTAAAGATCATTCGGCCATTTCAGTTTAACGCCTTCAACACCCATCTCTTCCAAGGCTTCAACAACAGCAACGCCAACGACAAGGCTTAATCCCATAGCGGCAGCCATACCTGCATCGAGCCTCCAATACATTGAAAGGTAGAGATTTGCACCAAATGGCGATACCCACTCTCTTCCACGACGTCCACGACCTGCAGCTTGATATTCAGCAATACAGACCGACCCCGATTCGAGGGTATTAGTACGCTCTAATAGGTGCTGGTTTGTAGAACCTATGATTGGAATCAGCTCAAGAGAAGCATCGCGACTAACTGCAGACAATTTTTCTTGGTCAAGCATATCTAAACGACTGGCTAGCTTGTAGCCCTTGCCTTGTACTCGATAGATATCTAAACCCCACTTTTGAATACCCTTAATGTGCTTACTGATAGCCGCTCGTGATACACCAATCATTTCACCTAGGTCTTCACCTGAATGAAACTCACCGTCAGCAAGACATCTCAATAGTGCAAGCTTGGTACTGTGCTCTCTCATGCCAATGACTCCAAAGCTTTATCTAAGTTTGTCTCACTGTCTCGTCCCATAAAACGCACTTCATGTTCCAATCGAATATCGAATTTATTCAAGACTGATTGACGCACTCGCTCTGCAAGCTTAAGGATATCCACAGCAGAAGCCTCATCATAATTGATGATAACTAATGCTTGGTTCGGGTGAACTTGAGCCCCACCTTCTGTCACGCCTTTGAACTGGCATTGATCAATCAGCCAACCTGCAGCTACTTTGATCATGCCATTACTCTCATAGCCGACAATGTTGGGATATAGAGCTAACAAGCGATCAAAATGATCTTTGGTGATCACAGGGTTTTTGAAGAAGCTACCCGCATTGCCTTGGACTCTAGGATCTGGCAACTTACTTGAACGGATAGCGCATACTTCATCAAATATAGTACGAGGAGAGAGAGTCTCAGCTGGTAGGCTTTTTAACGGACCATAGTGATTACATGGATTCCACTCTTTAGGTAGGGTCAAACCAATCGCAACAACAATCGCTTTGCCATAGAGAGCATGTTTAAAAATAGAATCTCGGTAGCCAAAGAGACATTCCTCTTTGCTTAACCGCTTAACTGTATAAGTATCCAGATAAAGAATATCAACATATTCGCATACGTCTTGCAGTTCAACACCATACGCACCAATATTCTGAATCGGAGCAGAACCTGAACAACCAGGTATCATTGCGAGGTTTTCTAGACCACCCAGACCTTTATCAACACTCCACTCAACCAAGCTTGGCCAATCCTCACCACCACTCACATGCAGAAGGTGATGACGATCCGTCTCGGTCAGCTCAATCCCAGCTAATTTATTCACAATGATCAAACCAGCGAAATGCTTGGTAAAAAGCATATTGCTGCCCTTACCCAGAATTAACTTAGGTGAAGTTGACCATTTAGGATTCCTATAAACCGAAATCAGTTCGTCGATCGTGGTTACTTCAACCAACGCATCACAGGTCTGATCGATAGAAAAAGTATGAACATTTTTTAAACTAGCATTGAGATGGAATTGCATGGCGATATTCAATTAACTTACACTGCCATCATTCTACAGCAGATAAACCAATGGCGCAGTGACTGAATGAACAATGTCATCATTACTCAATTAGACCCAGTAAAGGTTCCCCTAGTTAAACGTTTCTATAAAGAACATTACCCAACGGGAAAAGCGAACAAGAGTGAACTGATCTATTCGTTATTACTAGATAACGAGCTTTGTGGTGTCGTGCGTTTTCGCACCATTGAAGATAATCGCTTACTTACTGGTATGGCGATATCAAAACAACATCGTGGTAAGCAATTAGGCTCTCTACTTATGGACTATTGTGCGAAACATACGCTAACAGAAAGCGATTATTGCTTTGCTTATGCTCATCTCACCAACTTTTACTCTCGACACCAGTTCATGCAAGTAGACCCAAAAGATCTTCCTAATGGCCTAAGAGTTTTGTACGAGCGCTATTCGAATAGCGGAAAAGATCTCATTCCTATGCATTATCAGCAAAATTGTTAGAGAATGCCTCGATTATCTAGTATTTGATGCTATCCCTTTGGTAAAATTAGAGGTTCGCAATTTTGCATATTTTTAAGGTAAAACAGTCAATATGATTGCCAGTAGGAATCCATTCATACAGTTGCCAACCATAGCGCAGAATCCTGACAAGTTTGAAGTACTACTATCAGCGCAAGAGTTTAGAGCTCGCTTACTTGATGAGATATCTCGCGCAACAACTCGTATTAGTTTAGTCGCTTTATATCTTGAAGATGATGAGGCTGGCCGTGAGATCCTAACTGCCTTATATGAAGCAAAGCAAAAGAATCCAGAATTAGATGTGAGTGTGTGTGTCGATTGGCACAGAGCTCAACGTGGATTGATTGGCGCGGAGTCTTCTGAAGGCAATGCAGCCATGTATAAAGAGTTTGCGGAAAAATATCAGCACTCTGTACCCGTTTATGGCATTCCAGTTCGCGGCAAAGAAGTCTTTGGCGTATTGCACTTAAAAGGCTTTATCGTCGATGACAGTGTGATATACAGCGGTGCAAGCCTTAACAATATCTACCTGAACTACCATGACCGCTATCGCTTTGATCGTTACCACGTTTTAAACAACGCAACGCTTGCTGATACAATGTTTACATACGTACACGAACAGATGGTCTCAGACATTGCTGTTTATGATTTGGCTGATAAGAACAAACCAGCTACCAAAGAACTGAAACCTGCAATTCGTCAGTTCCGAGCATCGTTAGCAAGATCTCAATATCAATTCGATGGTCAAGATGTTTCTCCCGAACAAGTCGCTGTGACACCATTGGTAGGTATCGGCAAAAGACGTAACCGTCTGAATCAGGGAATCAATCAACTTGTCGCTCAGGCTAAAGACGAGATCTTCATTTGTACGCCTTACTTCAATTTCCCACCGAGTCTAGCAAAAGAAGTAAAGAGAGCGCTTAAACGTGGCGTAAAGGTCAGTATTGTTGTTGGTGATAAGACAGCCAATGACTTCTTTATCTCCCCAGAGGAAGAGTTTAAAACGATTGGTGGTTTACCATACCTTTACGAGTTGAACCTGCGTCGTTTTGCTAAAGCCAACGAAGCTCATATTGCTAGTCGTAACCTTTCGATTCGACTTTGGCAACACGATTCAAATAGCTTCCATCTAAAGGGTATTTGGGTCGATAAGCGCTACATGCTTCTAACAGGTAATAACCTAAATCCTCGAGCATGGAAACTGGATCTAGAAAACGGCATCTTTATCCAAGATAACTACCATCACTTAACAGACAAGTTCCAGGCTGAAGTAGATAATATTGTTCAACACACTCAGCTAATATGCACTTATAAGCAATTGGAGAAGGTTGAGAGCTATCCGATGGAGGTTCAGAAGTTGATTCGTAAGATCACTCGTGTCAAAGCCGATAGAGTCCTTAAACAAATATTGTAGTAGATGTATTAAAGTACTAATTATCAACGCCTAGCAACCGCTAGGCGTTTTTGTATCTGCAAGATAAGTTTATTTGATGTAATTTCACTATTTACTCAAGACCAGTGCCAACGCTTAAACCTCCAAGTATCTACCTTTATTAATCAGCCTAATAATTAAGATGCGGCTATCAGATACAAATAACAACCAAGTCAGATACCAACTCAATCGACAATTACTTTCTATACCCTACTCCACTCACTACAGCGAGGAACTAGCGTGATAGATCCCCCCCCTTATGCTCAGTTGTGCTGTAGTGGTCTAATGATCCCGGACACCAAATTAGGTGGTAAAGTCTCCACCATAAATGAGGTGTTCAATGACAAAAC